>DASSAD010000247.1:0-27621 GCA_035685725.1 Amycolatopsis sp.
CGACGACGTCAACCGGCTGGCCACGCAGCTCGCGGCCGAGCACGAGACCTGGGCGTTCGTGAACGTCAACGTGCGGCCCTACTACTCGGAAGGCTCCAAGACCCTGGCCTTCGAGATCGCCGAGCAGCTCGGCTGGCGCCGCCCCCAGCAGATCGTCGTCCCGGTCGCCTCCGGGTCCCAGCTGACCAAGGTGGACAAGGGCTTCCGGGAGCTCGCCGCGGTCGGCCTGGTCGAGGACAGCCCGTACAAGGTGTTCGGCGCGCAGGCCACCGGCTGTTCTCCGGTGTCCACGGCCTTCCGCAACGGCCACGACGTGGTCCAGCCGGTCCGGCCGGACACCATCGCGAAGTCGCTGGCCATCGGCAACCCGGCCGACGGTCCCTACGTGCTCGACACGGTCAACCGCACCGGCGGCGCCGTCGAGGACGTCAGCGACGAGGAGATCGTCGAGGGTATCCGGCTGCTGGCCCGCACCGAAGGCGTCTTCACCGAGACCGCGGGTGGGGTCACCGTGGCCACGGCCAAGAAGCTCATCGAGACCGGCAAGATCGACCCGGACGCCGAGACCGTGCTGATCATCACCGGTGACGGGCTGAAGACCCTGGACGCGGTGGAAAGCAAGATCGGCCCGAAGGCCACCGTGCCGCCGTCGGCCGACGCCGTGCGCAAGGTGCTCGGCGACTGACGGTTCGCCTCCTTCTCGCGATCGCTCTCCCCGTCGGGGTGCCCAGGGTCTTTCGGCCCTAGTGCGCGGCAGCGCGCCGACCGATGCTCACGATGTCACGGGTTGCGCGGGACACCCGTGACGAGGTGAGCAGACACGGGTGAGATGTGACGAGGAGGTCGTGATGGCCGCTCGCACCGGCACAACGCTCGTCTCCGGCGCCGCGGAGAACTGACCGGTCATGGTCAAGGTCCTGGTGACGGGTGCGACCGGAAACGTCGGAACGCACGTGGTGTCCGAACTCCGCGCGCGTGGCGCACAGGTTCGCGCGTTCGTCCGAGATGCCGGCAAAGCGGCGTCGCCGGCCGGCGACGGGGTGGAGGTCGCGGTCGGTGACTTCGAAGACGCCGCGTCGCTCCGAAACGCGGTCGAGGGCGTCGATCTGGTTTTCGTGACCTCCGCCGACGGTCCACGCAAGGTCGAGCACGAGAACGCGATCATCGACGCCGCCGCCGCGGCACCGGTGCGATTCATCGTGAAACTCTCCGCACTCGGTGCCGCAACGGACGCCACACTCGGCTTCTCGCGCTGGCACGGACTGATCGAGGAACACCTGCGGGCGTCCGGCAAACCCTGGGTGGTCCTGCGGGCGGGTTATTTCATGACGAATCTGCTCGCCTCCGCCGAAGCGGTGCGGCAGACCGGAAAACTGTTCGCACCGGCCGACGACGCGAAAATCGCCATGATCGATCCGCGGGATGTCGCCGCGACGGCCGCCGCCGTGCTCACCGGCCGGGGAAACGAGGGGCGCGGTTACCTGCTCACCGGTCCTGAAGCCATCACCTACGCCGAGGTCGCCGCTTATCTGTCCGCCGCGACAGGACGCGACATCGAATTCGTCGACGTGTCCGACGATGCGGCGCGTTCCGCGTTAAGCGACAGTGGCGCACCACCCTGGCTCGTCGACAATCTGATCATCCTTTACGGCCTGCTGCGGCAAGGGTTCGCCGAGCCGGTCACGCACACCGTCGAAGCACTGACCGGACGCTATCCGCGGACCTTCGCCGAATTCGCCCGAGATCATGCGGCGCTGTTCCGGACCTGAATGCGGCCGGGAACCGGTTCCGCACCCGCGAACCGGCGCTTCCCGGCGCACCGGGGAAAACCACGAAAGCGGGGACGGACTCCGTTCGTCCACTACGGCACGGAAACGGTGGACGCGGTGGTGACGAACGCGATGACGAACGCGGTGACGAACGGCATCGGAAAGCTGGCCAAGCTGCCGTCCCACCGCTGGGGAAAATGGGCGGTTCTGGTGCTCTGGATCGGCGTTTTCGCGGCGCTGGGGCCACTCGCCGGAAAACTCGGCAGCGTCCAGAACAACCGGGCGGAGTCGTGGTTGCCCAGCAGCGCCGAATCCACCCGCGTACTCGCGGCCGTCTCGCAGTTCCGCGACAGCAACGAAATACCGGCGATCATCGTGTACGAAAAGCCGGGCGGCCTCACCCCGGCCGATTTCGCGACCATTTCCGCGAACACGGGCCAGTTCGGCGCCATCGACGGCGTGTCCGCCGGAGTCGCCGGGCCGTTCCCCTCGGGCGAACGGCCCGTTCCCCAGGCCGCCCAGGTCGTGGTCCCGCTTTCCGTCGGCACCGCGGGCTGGAACAAGCTGCCCGGAATCGTCAGCGACCTCCGCGACACGGCCGGCCAGGGGCTCACCGGCGTTTCGATCCACGTCACCGGGCCCGGTGGCAGCGCCGCCGACTCGTCGCAGGCCTTTTCGGGCATCGACAGCTCGCTGCTGTTCGCCGCGCTGGCCGTGGTCATCGTCATCCTCCTGATCACCTACCGGAGTCCGCTGCTCTGGGTGCTCCCGGTGGTCTCCGTGGCCGGTGCGCTGGTCGCCGCGCAGGGCGTCGTCTATCTGCTCGCCAAATACGGGGGGCTGACCGTCAACGGGCAGAGCGCCGGCATTCTCACCGTGCTCGTGTTCGGCGCGGGTACGGACTACGCCCTGTTGCTGGTCGCCCGCTACCGAGAGGAACTGCGCAGGCACGCCGATCGTCACGAAGCGATGGCCATCGCCCTCCACCGTGCCGGCCCGGCGATCTGGGCCAGCGCCGCCACGGTCATCGCCGGGATGCTGTGCCTGTCACTCGCGGAGCTGAATTCGACGGCGGGACTCGGCCCGGTCGGGGCGGTCGGGATCGGTGTCGGCCTGCTCGCGATGGTGACCCTGCTGCCCGCATTGCTGGTGATCTTCGGTCGCTGGATCTTCTGGCCGGCTCGTCCCGCCTTCGGTTCGCCCGACCACACCGAAACAGGCCTGTGGGCACGGGTCGGATCGCGCATCGCCCGCGCGCCCCGGGCGACCTGGACCGCGACCGGGCTCGTCCTGGTGGTCCTGGCGCTGGGCACGCTCACCCTCAAGGCCAACGGGCTGAGCAACGCGGGCTCGTTCACCCGGGTGCCCGACTCCGTGGTCGGGGAACAGGTCCTGGGGCGGCATTTCCCGGCCGGCGCGGGACAGCCGATCCAGATCGTCACCCACGCCGGTCAGGCCGGAGAAGTGCGCTCGGCGGTCGCCGCGACTCCCGGCGTCGCGTCGGTGTCCAATCCGGTCATCCGCGACGGCGCCGCGTATCTGGAAGCGACCACCCGGGACGCGCCGGACAGTGACGCGGCCGCGGCGACGGTCCAGCAGGTCCGCGACGCCGCGCACCAGGTACCGGGGGCCGATGCGATCGCGGGCGGCCAGTCCGCGCTCAGGCTCGACACGCAGGCAGCGAACACGCACGACCGCACCCTGATCATTCCGGTCGTGCTGGGCGTGGTGTTCCTCATCCTCGCGGGACTGCTGCGCTCCCTGCTGGCCCCGGTGATGCTCATCGCGACGGTAGTCCTGTCGTTCTTCGCCACGCTCGGGGTGAGTGCGCTCTTCTTCAGGTATGTCTTCGGATTCGAGGGCGCCGACGCGTCGTTCCCGCTGTACGTGTTCGTCTTCCTCGTGGCACTGGGGATCGACTACAACATCTTCCTCATGACCAGGGTGCGCGAGGAATCGAAACAGAAGGGCACCCGGCGGGGCGCGCTGACCGGGCTGTCGGCCACGGGCGGCGTCATCACCTCCGCGGGCCTGGTCCTGGCCGGGACTTTCGCGGTGCTCGGCACGTTGCCGTTGACCTTCCTCGCCGAGCTGGGCTTCGCGGTGGCGCTGGGCGTACTGATCGACACCATCGTGGTGCGGGCCGTGCTGGTGACCGCGCTGACGCTCGACATCGACCGGTGGATCTGGTGGCCCCACCCGCTGATGCACAAGCATGACCCCGAACCCCTCACGAAGACCCCACGGCCGGCGATCCGGGACCGGTGAGCCCGGCCCGCACGCCGGTGAGCTGAGCTGCGGCCTCCAGGTCCTTCTTGACCGACCTGGGCACGCGCGGTCTACTCGGCACAGCGGAAAGGACGAACCGTGAAGCTGACCGGGCGTGCACTGCGGTTGTCGATCTTCATCGGGGAAGGCGACACCTGGCGCCGGCGGCCGGTCTACGCCGAGATCGTGCACCGTGCGCACAAGGCGGGACTGGCGGGCGCCACGGTGGTCCGGGGCATCGAAGGCTACGCCGCCTCCTCCGCGATCCACACCGGGCACCTCGTCCCGCGGGGCGACCACCTCCCGCTGGTGATCGTGATCGTGGACGCCGAACGGCCGATCCGGGAGTTCCTGCTTCAGCTGGACGAGTTACAACTCAGTGGGCTCGTGACGCTCGATGAGGTCGAGGTCGTCCGGTATGTCGACAATGATCGCGACGGCGAGTGACTCAGGCCACAGCAGCGCACCGGCCCCTCGGCGGCCTCGGTATCGTATGGGGACGCGGCGGTGGGGCCCGCCGCTCCGATCCTCGGAGAACCGCAGCATCGGCTGCCAACGGTCCCTACTCAACCTGGACGCGATGACGCGCGTCCGTTGGCGGAGTAGGAGACTGACCGTGAGCGGCGAGATCGAGCTGGAAAGCCCCCTTGATGCCGATGTCGACCTGCGAGTCGGCCCTCGACGCCGGGAACTCGTGCGCCGCCACGGGCCCGTGCTCGGCGTGATCGCCCTCGGCGGCGGTCTGGGCGCGCTGGCCCGCTACGGGCTGGCCGAGTGGCTGCCCACCCGGCCGGGCCACTTTCCGTGGGCCACCTTCTTCACGAACGTGCTGGGCTGCCTGCTCATCGGCGTACTGATGGCCGTGATCACCGAGCGGCGCGGCGTCCATCACCTTGTGCGGCCGTTTCTCGGTGTCGGCGTAATGGGCGGGTTCACCACTTTCTCCACCTATGCCGTGGAGGTCCGTGGCCTGGTCCAGCCCGGCACCGTCGGGCTTGCCTTCGCCTACCTCGCCGGGACGTTCGTCGCCGCGATGCTCGCGGTGGTCACCGGCGTGGCGGCCACCAGAGCGCTGCTGCGCACAGTTGCCGTCAGCGATCAGGAAGCCTGAGATGAACCGCACCGAGACCGCGCTGCGACTGACGGTCTTCATCGGCGAGGACGACCGGTGGCACCACAAACCGCTCTACCACGAGATCGTCCGGCGAGCCCGCGAAGCCGGCCTGGCCGGTGCGACCGTGCTGGCCGGTTGTGAGGGCTACGGCGCTTCTTCGGTCATCCACACCACACGTCTGCTCAGTCTTTCCGAAGACCTGCCGCTCATGGTGATCATCGTGGACGACGAAGACCGCATCCGCGGCTTCCTGCCGCAGCTCGACGATGTGGTCACCGAGGGCATGATCACCCTCGACGAGGTCGAGGTCCGCCACTATCCGGGAAGGAAGGCATGACCGTCGCCCTGATCTTCATGGGCGCCGTCATCGGCGCTCCGCTGCGCTATCTCACCGATCGGGCCGTGCAGTCACGGCACGACAGCCTGTTTCCGTGGGGCACGTTCAGCGTCAACCTGTCCGGCTGCCTGATCCTGGGCGCGCTGACCGGCGCCGGCACGGCGCTACCATCACCGGTGCTCGCACTCGCGGGGACCGGCTTCTGCGGCGCGCTGACCACCTACAGCACGTTCAGCTACGAAACGCTCCGGCTGATCGAACAGAAGGCCCATTTTTACGCCGTCGTGAACGCCATCGTCAGCATCGTCGCCGGGCTCGGCGCCGCGATGCTGGCCTACACCACCACGCGGGCCATCGTGTTCTAGGCACCTCGGCTTCGAACCGTGAGTCGCCTGGGGTAAGGAAATCCGTTGATCCGGACGAGGGCCACGATGGCCGCGCCGGCGAACGTCGGATTCGGCCACCCGGCCCGCATCTGCGCACATCTGCGCACATCTGCCCAAGTCTGTCCCACGTCTGGCCCACGACCCACGCGCCGGGAGTGGGAGCCGCCGATCGCTACCTGCCTCGCCGCACCACCTCAGGTCCTTCCGTGTCGGCGACGACCGCCGTGTCGCCGCCGATGTCCGTCCGTGCGACCAGCGCGCCGTCTGCCACCAAGGTGTCCACTGTGGATTTACTCGGATGTCCGTACGGATTGTCCGCACCGACACTGATGATCGCGATCCGTGGCGCCACCGCCGCGAAGAACCCCGGCAGCGAGTAGCGGCTGCCGTGATGGGGCACCTTGAGCACCTCGGCATGCAGATCCGCACCCGCGGCCAGCAGGTCCCCCTGCGCGGTGAATTCGACGTCCCCGCTGAGCAGCACCCGGCCCGCCGAGGTGACCGCCCTGAGTACGACCGAGGTGTTGTTGATCCCCGTTCCATCGGTGTCCTGCGACTGTCGTGAGCTGACGTGGCGGGGACCCAGCACCTCCATGCCAAGCCCCGGCCAGTCGAGTCGCTGCCCGGTTTCGAGTTCCAGCAGCGGCACGCCGCGCCGCGCGGTCACCTCGGCGACCTGCCGCCACGCCCAGCCCGGCACCCGCCCTGGCCCCACCGCGACCGCTCCCACGGCACGGCCGGCCAGCACCGAGTCCAGCCCGCCGATGTGATCGGCGTGGAGATGGCTGAGCACCAGCACCGGCACGCGGTCGATGCCCAGCCGGGCAAGGCATTCGTCCGCCGGCCCGGGTTCCGGCCCGGTGTCCACCACGACCGCGCGTCCGGCCTCGCCGGTGGCGAGGACGACGCTGTCACCCTGCCCCACGTCACAAGCGACGACCGACCAGCGCGGGGGCGGCCAGGCCGGCGCGATCACCTGGACCGGCACCACCACGAGCAGCACGCAGACCAGCACGAGAGCCAGGCCCACGCGAAGCCGGGGACGGCGCAGCGCGAGCACCAGCATCAGCACCGCCACCACCGCGAGGACGCCGCCCCACCAACCGCCGGGCCAGGGCAGGACCGCTCCCGGTATCCGCGCCGCGTGGCGGGCGACCACGATGAGCCACTCCACTTCCGGCCCGGCCAGCGAAGCCGTCAACCCGGCCGCGGCGGGCCAGAACGTGGCCAGCACCGCCGTCACCACGCCCAGCACGGTCGCGGGCGGTACCACCGGAGCAGCCAGGAGGTTGGCCGCGATCGACACCACGCTGACCTCACCGGCCATCCCGGCGATCACCGGCGCGGTCACCACGAAGGCGGCGATCGGGATCGCCAGCCCCTCCGCGAAGCCCGCGGGCACTCCGCGCCGGGCCATCGCCTGCGCCCATCGCGGCGCCAGCAGCACCAGCCCCGCCGTGGCCAGGACCGAAAGCGCGAAACCAAAGCTGACGGCCATGCCCGGGTCGAAGATCACCAGCACGCACACCGCGACGGCCAGGGCCGGCACTGTCGAACGTTCCCTGCCCAGCGCCAGCGCGAGCAGCCCGGCCCCACCCATCACGCCGGCTCGCAGCACGCTCGGCTCCGCACCCGCGAGCACCAAGAACCCGATGAGCGCCAGTCCCGCGAGCACCGCCGAGAGTCTCGGTCCCATCCGCAGAACCCGCAGGAGCAGGAGGACGGCTCCGGCCACGACGGCGAGGTTGCTCCCGCTCACGGCCATGAGATGGGACAGGCCCGCCTCGGTGAACTCGCGTTCCACCTGGGGCGAGAGCGCGGCGGTGTCACCCACCACCAGCCCCGGCAGCAATCCGGCGGCATCCGGAGAGAGGCCGGAACTCGCCTGCCGGAGGGCGGCGCGAAGCGATTCGGCTGTTCGCTGCCACCAGGGTGCCGCGCTGAGGTCGCGCGGCGGCCCCCGAACGTAGATCGCGGCGACGGTCAAATCCGCGCCCCGTGGCGGCGCCGCCGTCCCAGTGAGCGTGACGTCCTGCCCGGGCAGAAGACCCGCCCACTGTTGGAACGGTGCGACGAGCACGACCCGGCCGGTGGACCGAAGCGCCATCCGTTCCTGGGTGCCTGCGCGCTCGGCGACAAGCACCCCGGCCGTGATCACCACGGACCTGGCGCCGGCCTGCCGATCGGCGTATCCCGCCGAACGCACCGGCTTCGGACGCTCATCCACCCGCACACGCAGCGTCACACCGGCACCGGCGGCGGCCGGTTGCCGCAGCGGATCATGCTCGGTGTCGAACAACCGCCCCGACAAGGGGCCGCACAGAAGCACTCCGGCCACCAGCAAGGCGATCGCGGCCGCTCTGTGGCGAGGCCCGCCACCCGGTGGCGAGGACTGCCCGGCGGCAGCGACCGAACGCAGCTGCCAAAGCCGGACCGATGCCCCCAGCACCGCCGCCGCTCCCCCGGCCAGGGCCACCCACCAGCCCCACACCAGGCCCGCGAGTACCCCGAGCCACAGCACCAGCGCGGCCGGGACCAGCCGGAAGTCGTGCCGCGGGGCTGCCAGGCCAGGCGCGATCATGACACGCTCACCTGATCACGGAGCCGGGACAGCCGGGTGTCCCCGATCCCCTCGATATCCTGCAGTTGCCCGACGTCGGTGAAACCACCGTGCTGGGTACGCCAGTCGACGATCCTTTTGGCCGTCACCGCACCGATCCCGGGAAGGGCGTCGAGCTGATCGGCGCTCGCCGTGTTCAGATCGAGTTTTCCCGAGGCCGTGCCAGCGCCACCGCCCGAAGACCCGACGGCCGCTGCCGGCGACGGCAGGGCTGCCTGCGGCGCCGGGACGCCGACGTAGATCTGTTCTCCGTCCGACAGTTTCCTGGCCAGGTTGAGCGCGCTGACATCGGTGCCACCGAGCACACCACCGGCAGCCCGGAGCGCGTCGGCGACCCGGGCGCCGCTCGGCACCGTGACCAGGCCCGGCGAAGCCACCTTTCCGACGACGCTGACCACCAGGGAGCTTTCCGCGGCTCTGCTGGCCGAGGCGGTGACCGGTGCCGGAGCCTCATGCGCCGCCGGCAACAGTGGTGGTCGTTCCGCCGGCGGGCCACCACCGGCCAGCAGGATCGAACCACAGACCACCACGATCACGGTGATGAGCGCGGCGGCCATGACGGTCAGCCGGCGGCGGCGCGGACTACGGGTCAGCGCGGCAGGCACCCAGCGCTCGACGAAACGGCCCGCACCATCGGGCGGGCCGTGTTCGTCGCGCCGGACGGCCGCGGCCAGCTCGGCGAGCCGGCCGAGCCGGTTGCGTGACGGGGAACCCGGGGAATCGGGGGAGAATTGCTCGAACACGCATTCGACGGTAGGGGGAGGACAATGGGCCGGAAAGCGAAAAATCTGAACACTGTGGACAAGTGGGGTTGTGTGGACAAGTAGGGCATGCCGGGCCGGAACCAGGCTTGGCTTGTCCGGGGGTTATGGCAGAATCCCCGGCTCGCGGTGGATCACGACTCCGATCACCCCGGGTCCGGTGTGCGCGCCGATGACGGCGCCGAGCTCGGACACCAGACAGCCGCCCCGTACGTCCAAGCGCTCCTCCAGCCGGTTGGCCAGCTCCACGGCGCGTTCCGGCGAGGCCAGGTGGTGGACCGCGACCTCGACCGGCCCCTCCCCCGCCGCCTGAGCCGACAGCTCGACCAAGCGCGCGATCGCCCGGTGCATGGTGCGAACCTTCTCGACCGGCCGGATCCGGCCGTCATCGATGCCCAGCAACGGTTTCACGGCCAGCGCGGTGCCCAGCAGCGCCGCGGCGGCGCCGATCCGCCCACCCCGGCGCAGGTATTCGAGCGTTTCGACGACGAACAACGTCTCCGAAGACCGCGCACCGGCCACCGCAGTGGTCTCGACCACTTCGGCGGAGGCTCCACCCGCCGCGGCCCGTGCCGCGCACAGGGCGGCGAACCCCAGCCCCATCGCCGCGCTGCGGGAATCGACCACGCGCACCCGCTCCGGGCCGACCTCCTGCGCGGCCAGCACCGCGGATTCCCAGGTGCCCGAGATCTCGGCCGACAGGTGCACCGAAACGATCGAGTCCGCCCCCGCGGCGAACGCCTCCCGATAGGCGGACACGAACGCGGCGGGCGTCGGACGGGAGGTGGTCACCAGGCGCCGCTCCGCGAGTGCGCCGGCCAGCGCGGCCGGGCCGACGTCGATCCCGTCCAGCGCGGATATCCCGTCGATCAGCACGTGCAACGGCACCACCCCGATGGCGAACCGCTCGGCGAAGCCCTCCGGCAGATAGGCGGTGGAGTCGGTGATGACGGCAACCGGCACCCAGCCAGCCTACGTGGCGGTCCCGGCGACGCTTGCGCGCACAGCCGCGTTTCGCCCCAACCGGCCGCGACCACCGGAAACGTGCGCAATGGTGCGTGCGCACCTACCTGGGTTTCTCCAGCAGCGGTCCGACCAGCGCCGCCATGGCCTTGCCCACCTCGGCATGCCCCTCCCAGCCCCAGTGCATACCGTCCGGATTGCCCCGGCCGCCCAGCACGTGCGCCCCCACCACGGCGGCGAGGTCGAGGAGCGGGACCTCGGCCTGGCTTCCCCACGCGGCGATCGCCGCGGCGGTCGCCGCCCGTTCCGTGTAGACACCCCGGTAGGACGGCGCGCGGTGCACGCTGGGCAGCACCGCGACGATCGGCAACGTGGGACGCAGCACACGAAGCGCGTAGACGGACCGGCCGAGGTAGTGGACGGTCAGCTTCCGCGGCAGGGCGACAGGGCGGCCCCGCGTCGCCACCGCGAGCCCCGGCTGAGCCGCGAGATAGGCCCGGCGAGCGGCCCGCCGCAGCCACGGCGGCCGCAGGTAGCGCAGGCCGGTACGGAGGTAGGTGGGCAATGGCGAAGGCAACGGGTCCATGCTGCCCACCGCGATCACGACGGCGTCCACCCGACGCAGGTCGGCCCAGACACGCGGGTCGCCGATCAGCGACCACCACAGATCCCGCGCCGTCCACCCGTGCCCCGCGACCAGATCGACACTGCCCCCGAGCGCGGCCGCCGCGACGTTCGGCCACAGGCGGGGCTCGTCGGCGGCGCACGGGCCGGCCGGGCCGTGAAAACTCAGCGAATCACCGAAGACCAGCAGACGCGGCTCCCGGCGGCTGCTCACCGAGCATCCCGCGCGCCTTCGAGGCGGGCTACCACGGGTTCCGACCTCCGCTCGCAACGGCGACGATCAGCGCCGCGACGGTCGTCCGGCGACGGGTGAGTCACGGTTAACCGTGCATACCGACGTTGTAGGCGTACAAGCGCCAGACCTCGTCCCGGATCACGAGTTCGACCCAGTGACAGTTGCCGATCCCACCCAGCTGCGGCCAGATCCCCACCGGGAGTCCGAGCAACTTCGCGGTGAGCGCGGTGATCAATCCGCCGTGCGCGGCCAGCAGCACGGTCTCGAACCGCTCGGCGCCGTCCCGCAGGTCCCAGACGACCTCGGCGGCGCGGGCGGCGACATCGATCCGGGACTCGCCACCGGGGGGAGCCCAGGTGGCGTCCACCCGCCAGCGCTCGCGCTCGCCCGGCCAGTCCGCGTCGACCTCGGCGCCGGTCTTGCCCTGCCACTCGCCGAGATGTGTTTCGCGCAGGCGCTTGTCGATGCGCAGGGACACGCCCGTGGCCTCGGCGAACACGGTCGCCGTGTCCGTCGCGCGGCGCAGGTCGGAGGCGATCACCAGATCCGGCTCGAACCGGGCGAGCGCCGGTACGGCGAAACGCGCCTGGTTCCAGCCGACTTCGGTCAACGCGGAATCGAGGTGGCCCTGCATGCGGCCCGCGGCGTTGTAGTCGGTCTCCCCATGCCGCCACAGCACCAGTCGCCGCAAGCTCACGGCGTCGCCTCAGGACCGGTCATGCTCTCGATCTCGATGCGTGGGCAGTCCTTCCACAGCCGCTCCAGGCCGTAGAACGAGCGCTCCTCGTCGTGCTGGACATGCACCACCAGGTCGACGTAGTCGAGCAGCACCCATCGCCCTTCCCGGGCGCCTTCGCGGCGGACCGGCTTGTGCCCGGCCACGCGGAGCTGTTCCTCGACGTTGTCGACGATCGCGCCGACCTGGCGCTCGTTGGGCGCGGACGCGATCAGGAACACATCGGTGATCACGAGTTGGTCCGACACGTCCAGCACCACGACGTCGGTGGCCTTCTTGTCGGCCGCCGCGTGTGCGGCCACGGTCGCCATGTCTCGCGCTTGGGACGTCGCTACCACTCCTGCTCCCTCACGGCTTGGAGTCTGTCGGTCCAACGAGAGTACCCGGCGTGGGCGACAGCCGTGCCGACGAGGCGCTCGACGCCGGGGACTTCCGCGTCCCGGCCCGCCATGATCCCTACTCGGGTTTGCGATACAGCTTTCTCTTGCTGATGTAACGCACAACGCCGTCGGGCACGAGATACCAGATCGGCTCGTCACGTTCGACGCGTTCCCGGCACCCCGTGGACGAGATCGCCATCGCGGTGACCTCGACCAGACTCACCTTGCCGCTGGGCAGATGGTGGTCGTTGAGGCGGTAGCCGGGCCGGGTGACCCCGATGAAATGCGCGTAGGTGAACAACTCGTCGGCGTTGTGCCAGGTGAGGATCTGTTCCAGGGCGTCGGCGCCGGTGATGAAGAACAGTTCGGCTTCCGGGTATTCACGGTGGAGGTCGCGCAGCGTGTCCACGGTGTAGGTCTCTCCGCCACGGTCGATGTCCACTCGGCTGACCGAGAAGACGGGGTTCGACGCGGTGGCGATCACCGTCATCAGGTAGCGGTCCTCCGCCCTGGTCACCGTGCGGCCGGTCTTCTGCCAGGGCTGTCCGGTCGGCACGAAGATCACTTCGTCGAGATCGAACCGGGCCTGGACCTCGCTGGCCGCGACGAGGTGGCCGTGGTGGATCGGGTCGAAGGTACCGCCCATGACCCCGAGGCGACGTGGAGACATGCAATGAAGCGTATAGAGCGCGGGTGCGCGGGCCCGGTCGCTCCCGGCCGCGATGCCCGCGCACCGCGCTTTCACCGGCGATTCGAGGGGTACCTCCGGTGGCCGTCGGCCGGCCCGCACAAGGGGCTTGAACAGCCAAAGCATCTCGTTAACGAATCGACGGATCAGCAGGAAACGAATTGACGATCGTGTTACTCATCACAACGGACACGAACGGTCCTTTCGTGCACCCAGGTTCCGGGATCAGTCGGACCCATGCGGTAGACGTGTTCCCGTGGAACTTCACCTACTCCGTGAGCGTGCCGAAACCGTGCTCCGCGGCCTGGCGGGCGAAACCGCCGTGCTGCGCGAAGACCAGTGGACGGCGATCGAGGCGCTCGTCGCGCACCGGCGGCGCGCCCTGGTGGTGCAGCGAACCGGCTGGGGAAAATCGGCGGTGTACTTTCTCGCGACGGCTTTGTCGCGCGAGCGTGGCGCCGGGCCGACCGTGATCATCTCGCCGCTGCTGGCCCTGATGCGCAACCAGATCGCCGCCGCCGCGCGCGCCGGGATCCGCGCCGCGACCATGAATTCGGCGAACCCGCAGGAATGGGACGAGGTGCAGGAGCGGATCGCCTCGGGCGTGATCGACGTGCTCCTGGTCAGCCCGGAACGGCTCACCAACCCCGATTTCCGGGACACCGTGCTCCCGAAGCTCGCCGCGACCGCCGGGCTGCTCGTGGTCGACGAGGCACACTGCGTCTCCGACTGGGGCCACGACTTCCGCCCCGACTACCGGCGCCTGCGCACCCTGCTCGGCGACCTGCCGGCGGGTGTCCCGGTGCTGGCCACCACGGCCACCGCGAACGACCGCGTGATCACCGACGTGGCCGAGCAGCTCGGGATCGGCGAGGTGAGCGACACACTCGTCCTGCGCGGCCCGCTGGACCGGGAGAGCCTGCACCTCGCGGTCGTCCGGCTGCCCTCCGCCGAGGCGCGGATCGCCTGGCTGGCCGACCGGCTCGCCGACCTGCCCGGTTCGGGGATCATCTACACCCTGACCGTCGCGGCCGCGCACGACATCGCCGGCCTGCTCCGCGACCAGGGACACGAAGTCACGGCCTACACCGGCAAGACCGAGCCCGCCGAACGCGAAGCCGCCGAAGACGATCTCCTCGCCAACCGGGTCAAGGCACTGGTCGCCACCTCCGCGCTGGGGATGGGCTTCGACAAGCCGGATCTGGGTTTCGTCGTACACGTGGGCGCCCCGTCCTCGCCGATCGCCTACTACCAGCAGGTCGGTCGCGCGGGGCGAGGTGTGCGCAAGGCCGAGGTCATCCTGCTGCCCGGCGAGGAGGATCGCGAGATCTGGCGCTACTTCGGTTCGCTGGCCTTCCCCGATGAGCGGCGAGTGGCGCAGGTGCTCTCCGCGCTGTCGAACGCGGACCGTCCCCTCTCGACGATGGCGCTCGAACCCGTGGTGGAGCTTTCCCGGTCGCGGCTGGAGATGGTGCTGAAGGTGCTCGATGTGGACGGTGCCGTACGCCGGGTGCGCGGGGGCTGGGAAGCGACCGGCGAGGACTGGCATTACGACCGGGAACGGTATTCCCGCGTACGCATCGCCCGCGAAGCCGAGCAGGCCGCGATGCTGGAGTACCAGGCGACGACCGGTTGCCGCATGGAGTTTCTCCGTCGTCAGCTCGACGATCCCGCCGCCGCGCCCTGTGGACGGTGCGACAACTGCACCGGTGACCACCCGGGGCCCGAGGTCTCGGCGAGTGTCGTGGCCGCCACGGCACAACGCCTCCGGCGCCCGGGTCTCGAACTGGTGCCCCGTCGGCAGTGGCCGACCGGACTCGGTGCACTGGACATCCCGCTGTCGGGCCGGATCGGGAAGGCCGAACAGGCCGAAACCGGCCGGGCGCTCGGACGGCTCACCGACGTCGGATGGGGAGCCCGCCTGCGTGAACTCGTCGGCCTCACCGCCGCCGACGGCACGGTTCCCGAGGCGGTGTTCGACGGCTGCGTCTCGGTTCTCGCGGCGTGGAAATGGGCAGAGCGCCCGGTCGCCGTCGTCGCCCTTCCCTCGGGCACCAGGCCTCGCCTCACCCACGATCTCGCCACGCGCATCGCCAAGGTGGGCAGGCTTCGCTTCCTCGGCACGCTGGATGCGCGGGGCGGCGCGCCACGCAAGGCGAACAGTGCCCAACGCGTGGCCGATCTGTGGCAGCGCTTCACACCACCGGACGAACTGGCAGCGGAGTTGTCCACTGTGGACGGTCCGGTTCTGCTCGTCGACGACCTCGTCGACACCGGCTGGACCATGACCACGGCCGCCCGGCTGCTCCGACGGGCCGGCGCTCCCGCCGTCCTGCCCTTCGCTTTGGCGACCACGAACTAAGCCCTGGCGACCACGAACTGGTCGCACCCGGGGAACGACGACCTCGGCAGGCGAAACGGCACCACCACTCAGCGGCGAACCCGGCCGGTCGCGGCTGATTCTTGGTTGGCTCTCGGTTGGCTCTCGGTTGGCCCATGCCTGCCCAGACCAGTGACGCACGCCTGTCCAATCCGCCCTGACGCAACAGACGACGGGCCGAGCGGGTCAGGCACAGCGACCGTGACACAAGCGGCACCGCCGAACCCGGAGCGCGCGCCCGACCGGAGGACCGACGTACGGGACGGGAGAACTCACACGCAGGAAGAGCGATCTCAGGCGCTGGAAGAGAGGACACGGCGACCGGAAGGGGGGACACGGCGAGTGTTAGGCCAGAGAGCGCTTTCTTGGGGGGATCCGGTATGGCAGTGTCCAACCAGGTCGGGAACGTGGAGGTGCCCATGATCGAGTCGATGGCCGCGGTTCGGCACCGGCTGCCGGTTCGCAAACTCCTTGCGGCGAGCGTGGGAAACGCGCTGGAATGGTTCGACTGGACGATCTACGCGACCTTCAGCATCTACTTCGCGACCGCGTTCTTCCCCTCCGGCAACGAGACGCTCGCGCAGATCAACACCTTCGCCACCTATGCGCTGGCCTTCTTCTTCCGTCCGCTGGGCGGGATGCTGCTCGGCCGCTTCGCCGACGTCCGCGGCCGCAAGCCGGCGATGATCGTCACGATCAGCATGATGGCGGGCGGTTCGGTGGTGATCGGGGTGCTGCCGACCTTCCAGCTGGTCGGCTGGCTCTCCCCGGTTCTCCTGCTGCTCGCCAGGATCGCGCAGGGACTTTCCCTCGGCGGCGAGGTGTCGAACGCGTCGGCCTACCTCGGCGAGGTCGCGCCCCCGGCGTGGCGAGGCCGGTACTCGTCCTTCTTCTACATCTCCACGGGGTCGTCGGTGCTGCTGGCTTCCGTGCTCGGTTTCGTGCTGGCGCGGACAATGACCACCGCGGACCTCAACGCGTATGGCTGGCGCATCCCGTTCCTCATCGGCGGGCTGCTCGGCGTGATCGGGCTGTGGCTGCGGAGCAGTCTCGTCGAAACCGAGCAGTTCCAGCAGAACAAGACGCGAGCACGGCGGGTGAGCCGGCCGCTGCTGACCACGTTGCGGGAACATCCCAAAGCTGTCGGCCAACTCGTCGGCATCACCATGTTGGGCACGTTGTGCTACTACACCTTCTTCAGCGCGTTGACGCCGTTCGCGGTCAAGACCCGACACGCGCCCGACGTCGACGTGTTCCTCGCCCTGTCCATCGGTACCGCGCTGTTCGTTCTCGTGCAGTACCCGTTGGGCGCGCTTTCCGACCGCGTGGGCCGCAAGCCACAGCTGCTCGTCTGGTCCGCCGCGATGGCCGTGCTGATCGTGCCCCTGTCGACGCTGGTGCGCCCCGGCATCGGCGGGCTCATCGTCGTCTTCTGCACCGGTCTGGGCCTCTACGCGGCACAGGCTTCCCTGGCTCCGGCGATCATGAGCGAGCTGTTCCCCACCGAGCTGCGCGGGCTGGGCATCGGCGCCTGGTACAACCTCACCGTCGCCGTCTTCGGCGGCACAGCGCCGCTGGTGATCAGCGCGCTGACCGCGGCGGGCGCGTCGATGGTGTTCTTCTGGTATGTGGCCGCGGCGGCGGTGATCGCGTTCGTGGTGATCCTCACGCTTCCCGAAACACGAGGCAGCGAACTGCGGTAGACCCCGCTGTCCTCCGGCCACACGGTCACGAGCAGACCAACTGAACCGGAGGCCTCAGCGAAGCGGCACCAGATCGTCGGCATGCACGACCTCGCGGCGTTGCTCGGGGGGAAGCTCGTGGCTCGACCGGCCGATGATCTCGGGCAGCTCGGCGGCGTCGAAGGCGACCACTCCCCGGGCGACGACACGCTGCGCCGGGTTGACCAGTTCCACCACGTCCCCCGCCTGGAAATCGCCGTCCACGCCGACGACCCCGGCGGCAAGCAGGGACCGCCGGCGTCGCACGACCGCGGTGACCGCGCCGTCGTCGAGCCGCAGGCGCCCGGACGGTCCCGCGGCGTAACCGAGCCAGAACCGGCGGGCCGACAGGCGGGAGTCGGCCGCGGCGAACGCCGTGCCCACCTCCGCCGTGGTCAGCGCGCTGGATGCCTCCGCGGCGGCCGCCAGCAGCACGGGAATGCCCGCGCCGGCCGCGGTGCGCGCCGCGGCGAGCTTGGACACCATGCCACCGGTGCCGAGCCCAGAGCTCGACATCCCCACCGAAATACCGTCCACATCGGATTCGTCGGCCACTTCGGTGATCTTGCGGGTGGCGCCGTCCCGCGGATCGCCGTCGTAAAGTCCGTCCACATCGGACAGAAGAACCAGTGCGTCCGCGCCGATGAGGTGCGCCACCAGTGCGGCCAGCCGGTCGTTGTCGCCGAACCGGATCTCCTGGGTGGCGACCGTGTCGTTCTCGTTGACCACCGGAACCGCGCCCAGGGACAGCAGCCGGGAAAACGTTCGCTGCGCGTTGCGGTAGTGGGCGCGGCGGACGACATCGTCCGAGGTCAACAGCACCTGTCCGACGGTCAGCGAATACCGGCCGAACGACTCGGCGTAAGCGTGTGCCAGCGCGAGCTGACCGACGCTCGCGGCCGCCTGCTGGGTCGCCAGGTCCCGGGGTCGCTTGCCGAGCGTGAGGGGAGCGAGCCCGGCGCCGATCGCCCCGGAGGACACCAGCACCAACTGGCTCCCCCGCGCGATCCGGCCGGCGATGGCGTCGACCAGTGCGTTCAACCGGACGACATCGAGCCCGTCACCGGCGGTGGTCAACGCCGACGAGCCGACCTTGACCACCAGCCGCTGAGCGTCCGCGACCGCCTTCCTTGTCACGCTCACTCGTCGTCGTCCACTTCCCCGGACTCGGGTACCCCGTCGCGGCGAATCCGGCGGGCTTCCTTACGCGCGGCGGCGCTGACCCGGTTGCGATCCTCGAGCCGCACGTCCGTGCCACGGCCGGCCAAGTACGTCGCGACACCGGGGGTGGACGGCTCCCAGTCGAAGGTCATGTCGCCGATCGTGACCGGACAGCCGGGCTTCGCGCCCTGGCGGGCCAGTGCCTCCTCGACACCGAGCCGGTTGAGCCGGTCCGCGAGGTAACCCGCCGCCTCGTCGTTGCCGAAGTTGGTCTGCCGCACCCACCGCTCCGGACGCGCCCCGCGCACGATGAAACCACCGGGTTCGTCGGGGTCCGGATGGACGGCGAAGCCGCTGTCGTCGACCGCGCGCGGGCGGAGCACGATCCGCTCCGCCTGCGGCGCGGGCTGCTCGGACCGGTACTTCTCGACGATCGCCCCGAGCGCGAAAGTCAGCTCCCGCAGGCCTTTCCGCGAAGCGGTCGACACCTGGAACACCGGCAACCCGCGTGCCTCGAGGTCGGGTGTCACCAGTTCGGCCAGCTCGGCCGCCTCCGGCACGTCGATCTTGTTGAGCACCACCACGCGCGGACGGTCGGCGAGCTCGCCACCGAGGCTCGGCGTGTAGCGGGCCAGTTCCTCCTCCAAGGCGTCCACATCGGACAGCGGGTCGCGGCCGGGATCGTAGGTGGCGCAGTCGACCACGTGCACCAGGACCGCACAGCGTTCGATGTGGCGCAGGAAGTCGAGCCCGAGGCCGCGTCCCTCGCTGGCACCGGGGATCAGGCCCGGCACGTCGGCCATCGTGAACACCGTCTCGCCCGCGGTGATGACGCCGAGATTGGGCACCAGGGTCGTGAACGGGTAATCGGCGATCTTCGGTTTGGCCGCGGACAGCACCGAGATCAGCGACGACTTGCCCGCCGACGGGAACCCGACCAGGCCGACATCGGCAACCGAACGCAGCTCCAGCACCAGCGCCCGCTCCTCGCCGGGCTCGCCGAGCAGCGCGAAGCCGGGGGCCTTGCGGGCCCGCGAGGCGAGTGCGGCGTTGCCGAGGCCCCCGCGCCCGCCCTCCGCGGCGACGAACGTGGTGCCGGTGCCCACCAGGTCGGCCAGTACCTCGCCGTCCTCGGTGAGCACGACGGTTCCGTCGGGCACCTTCAGTTCCAGGGTCTCGCCCGCGGCACCGGCACGGTGCCCGCCCTGGCCCTGCCTGCCGTTGCCGGCACTGGCGTGCGGGCGGAAGTGGAAGTCGAGCAGGGTGTGCACATTCGCGTCGACCACCAGGCGGACATCGCCACCGTTGCCGCCGTTACCGCCGTCGGGGCCGCCGAGCGGCTTGAACTTCTCGCGGTGCACCGAGGCGCAGCCGTTCCCGCCGTTGCCGGCGGCCACCTGGATCACCGCGCGGTCCACGAACCGGGACGCCATGTTGTGCCTCTCTCTGTCTACAACGGACCACAAAACAACGAGGGGTGAACCGGAGTGTGTTCCGGCCCACCCCTCGTTGAGGGTCTTGCGTGCGCCCGGTCAGGCGCCGGCTGGGACGATGTTGACCGTCTTGCGGCCACGCTTCGTGCCGAACTCGACCGCACCCGCGGCGAGCGCGAACAACGTGTCGTCGCCGCCACGGCCGACGTTCACGCCGGGGTGGAACTTCGTGCCGCGCTGGCGGATCAGAATCTCGCCCGCCTTGACGACCTGCCCCCCGTACCGCTTGACACCCAGGTACTGGGGGTTGGAGTCGCGGCCGTTACGGGAGCTGGATGCACCCTTCTTGTGTGCCATTGCTCAGCTCCTTACTTGCTGATTCCGGTGACCTCGACGCGGGTCAGCTTCTGCCGGTGACCCTGCCGCTTGTGGTAGCCGGTCTTGTTCTTGAACTTGTGGATCCGGATCTTCGGACCCTTGGTCTGCTCGACGACCTTGCCGGTGACCGAGACCTTCGCCAACGCGTCGGCGTCCGTGGTGACCTCGCCGCCGTCGACGTACAGCACCGCGGGGAAGGTGTGCTCGGTGCCCAGCTCGCCCTCGAGCTTCTCGACCTCGACGACGTCGCCGACGGCCACCTTGTACTGCTTGCCGCCGGTCTTGACGATCGCGTACGCCGACACGGAAGTCTCCTGCTTACTCGACTATGGGTGGGGGCTCGCGCCCGGACCGCTCGGTGGCGGTCCTGTGGTCGCGCCATGGTGGCCCGCTCGGCGGACCGCTTTACAGCTTATATGCCACCCCGGCCCGAGATGAGGCCGGGGTGGCAAACCCGATCTAACTCTGGTCCGAGGCGTGCACCGGCGGGCCCGCGGGACGCGACGCCGCGCGACGGGGCCGGCGTCGGGCCGAACGTCCCGCCGGCGCCGCGGTCGCGGGCTGCCCCGTGGCCACGACGTCGGCCGGCTCGGCCTCAGCCTGCTCGGTTGCCTGCCCAGCCTCAGCCTGCTCGGCCTCAGCCTGCCCAGTCTCAGCACGCTCGGCGTCTGCTTGCACGGTCGCCGCCGACACGGTCTCTGCCCGCACGGCTTCCGCAGGCTCGGCCGGGACGCGGGACGCCTGCTCCGGCGCGGTGTCCCCAGGCTCCTCGGTCACGCCTGCGGCGTCCACCGAGGCGATCTCGTGGGGCTGGGCCGACGCGGTTTCCGCGATCGGCTCGACCGACCCTTCGACCTCCTCGGGCCGCTCCGCGGCGCCCGCGGGCTCCGTGGCGGGTTCCGAACCGGACTCGCCCGTGGTCACCGGTTCGGCGACGACTTCGGCGACCGGCGCCCCGGCCTGCTGGGACGGCTCCGCACCGGCCACCGCCGCCGCGTCACCGGCGGGTTCGGGTGTCTCGACCAGGGACTCCGTCACGGGCTCCCGTGCAGTTTCGGAAGCCGTCGGGTGCGTCGCGAGCGCCTGCTCGACCTCGATCGACTCGGCCGCGTCGGCGGACTCGCCGATCGTCGAGGACGAAACGATCTCGGCCGGTTCCGTGGACGGAACGGTCTCGATCAGCTCTCCGGCCGGGACGGCCTCGGTGACCTCCGTGACGTCGCCGACCTCCGTGACGTCCATGACCTCGCTGGCCTCGGGCGTCCCGTGCTCCTTGCCGCCGGTTTCCTTGCCGGAGGTAGCCAGCTTGGCCGCGTTCGCCATGGCCTGCACGGCGGAGACGACCGACTCCCGCTGTTCGGCCGTCGGGCCGGGCTCGCCGCGCGTCTCGGCCGGGGGCTCCTCGGCCTTGCCGCGGCCCCGGGAACGCCGCGAACCGTGCTGGTGGCCACCGCCGGCGGCGGCGAACCCGTTGCTGCCGCTGCCATTGGCGCGCTGTGGCTCGATCGAGACGACCACACCGCGACCCTTACAGTGCTCACAGGGGGCGGAGAACGCCTCCAGCAACCCGGTGCCGACCTTCTTGCGGGTCATCTGCACCAGGCCCAGCGACGTCACCTCGGCCACCTGATGGCGCGTGCGGTCCCGGCCCAGGCATTCGGTGAGCCGGCGCAGCACCAGCTCCCGGTTGGACTCCAGCACCATGTCGATGAAGTCGATGACGATGATGCCGCCGATGTCACGCAGCCGCAGCTGGCGCACGATCTCCTCGGCCGACTCCAGGTTGTTCCTGGTCACCGTCTCCTCGAGGTTGCCACCGGAACCGGTGAACTTGCCGGTGTTGACGTCGATCACCGTCATCGCCTCGGTCCGGTCGATGACGAGGTAACCGCCGGAAGGCAGCCACACCTTCCGGTCCAGGGCCTTCGTGATCTGCTCGTCGATCCGGTAGTCGGAGAACACGTCACCAGTGCCGACGTAGCGCTTGAGGCGTCCGGTGAGATCGGGCGCGACGTGCCGGACGTAGGCGTTGATGGTCTCCCACGCCGTGTCGCCCTGCACCTCCAGCTTGGCGAAGTCCTCGGTGAACAGGTCGCGCACGACCTTGACCAGCAGGTCGGGCTCCTCGTAGAGCATGGTCGGCGCGCCCGACTTCTTGCCACTGGCCGCGTCCGCCTTCTCCTTGATGACCTCCCACTGGACCTTCAGGCGGCGGACGTCACGCTCGAGCTCCTCCTCGCTGATCCCCTCGGAGGCCGTGCGGATGATCACGCCGGCGTCCTCGGGGACGATCCGCTTGAGGATGTCCTTGAGCCGCCGCCGCTCGTTCTCCGGCAGCTTGCGGGAGATACCGGTCGCGCCCCCGGCGGGCACGTAGACCAGGAAGCGTCCCGGCAGCGAGATCTGCGTGGTCAGCCGGGCACCCTTGTGGCCGACCGGATCCTTGGTGACCTGTACCAGCACGTTGTCGCCGGTGGACAGCGCCTGTTCGATCTTGCGGGACTTGCCCTCCAGCCCGGCCGCGTCCCAGTCCACCTCACCGGCGTAGAGGACGGCGTTGCGGCCGCGGCCGATGTCCACGAATGCCGCTTCCATCGACGGCAGCACGTTCTGCACGCGGCCGAGATAGACGTTGCCGACGATCGATCCGCTGCCCGACGAGGTCACGAAGTGCTCGACGAGCACGCCGTCCTCGAGCACCCCGATCTGGGTGTTCTCGCCCCGCTCGGAGACGACCATGGCGCGCTCGACCGACTCGCGGCGGGCCAGGAACTCGGCCTCGGACAGGATCGGCGCGCGCCGGCGGCCCGCCTCGCGGCCGTCGCGCCGCCGCTGCCGCTTGGCCTCCAGCCGGGTGGAGCCGCGCACGCTGCGCACCCCGTCCGACTTGCCGTCCTTGCTCTCCTTGGCTTCCTTGCCGTTCTTCTCGGGCTTGTCGGTGTCGGGCTTGGTCTCCCGGACGTGCACCACCGTGTTGGGCGGGTCGTCGCTGGAGTCGCTCACGTCCTCGTCGGCGCTCTTGCGCCGGCGACGGCGACGCCGGCGACGGCTGACGTTCTCACCCTCGTCGGTTTCGTCGGCGTCCTCGGCGGGCTCGCTTTCGCGCTCGACCTGGTCTTCCTCGTCGGACTTGGCGGCTTCCTCGGGCTGCTCGCCCTCCGCGGTCGCCCCGTCCTCACTGCCCTTGCCCCGGCCACGGCCACGGCGGCCGCGACGGCGCCGGCGGCGCCCGCCGGCCTCCTCCTCGTCGCCGGAGTCGGCGTCCGGGTCGGCGTCGGGTTCACGCTCCTCGGTCTCACTGACCTCGTCGACCCGGACGACGGGTTCAGGTCGTGCCGCCGGCGGCTCGGGCGGCAGGAACAGCGGCGACGGGGCGGCGAACACCGGCGCGTGGGCCAGCGGTCGCGGTGCGGTCTCCGCCGGCTCGGGTTCCGGTTCGGGTTCGGGAACCGGCGCGGCCGCCGCGACCGGCTCCGGTTCCGGCGCCGGCTCGGGTTCCGGAACCGGCTCGGGTTCGGGCTCACCGGCGAGGGCCTCGGCGACCCGGACCGCGGTCTCACGCGGCACGCTCGACTGCGCACTCCGGACCGGCTCGCCCAGTTCGGTCAGCTTGGCGAGCACTTCCCTGCTGTTCGAGCCGAGCAGCTTGGCCAGCGCGTGTACCCGCACCCGCGGCGGTAGTTCGCCGAGCGGGCTCCCGGGTGTGGATGTGGCGGTATTCCCGCCGGTGCCTGCGGCGGGTGTGTCAGCGTTCGACATACATCTCCTCCGCCCCCGGGCGCGTCTGCCGGCTCCACGAGCCGGAAGGACGCGGCCGCGCAGGGGCCACTTCCTCCGTCTGTTCCGCCGTGGTGGTCACCGACGACGGGAATCCTGTGCCTCTCTCACCACGGCGGCGCCGGGCTGACCCGACGGCCCGCCGACGGCAGGTCCGCTCGATGGCGTGCCGGCCGGGCCCGCGGCTTCCCAAGCCGCCGCCCACGTCGTCGAGCCGCCCGCCTGGGAGGCGACGACCTGGCGCTCTTCCTGCATGTCACCGGACCACCGGCACTTGGATGCGCGGCGGCCACTTCGAGTATCCCACACGAGGCGACGGCGGCCGCGTGCTCGGTGCCGTGGCGGCCTCCCGACCCCTCCGGCGAACTCCCCTTTGCCCGGTTTCCGGCCGGACCGGTGGCCCAGCGTCCGGCGGTCGTCACACCGGGGAATTCCGAGGGCCGTTTCGGGGCCGTTTCGGGGCCGTTTCGGGCTGTTCAAGGACATCGGACGGCCGCACGCCGGTGCCGGAGGCACTGCTGTCCGGAGTTCCGACTCACGGCCGGGCCGAGGCCGTTTCCGCTGCTCCGCCCGGCGGTGGTGAGACTGGTCACCCCGACCGCCGCCGGGTCGTCCGCCCGCCGCCGCGCGGACCGGCCGGCCCGACCCGCCGTTTACCGCAGCAGGAGGTGGCTGACCCGGCGGTAACTGCCGTACACACCGATGACGGCCAGTCCGGCCAGGTAGGCGACATGCCCGATCATGCCGGGGCCCACGACACCGGCCGAGAAGTTCCGGGCCAGCTCGATCCCGTGATAGAGCGGGAAGATCTGCACCACGACCCGGATCGGCTCCGGATACACCGACAGCGGGAAGAACGTGGTGGAGAACAGGAACATCGGCACCACGGCCAAGTTGACGTAGTCGAACTGGGAAGGCGACTTGAGAAACGTCACGCAGGCCATCCCGACGGCGGCGGAGGCGAACGCGACGAGCAGCGCCACCGGGATCAGCAGCACCGCCCACGGCGTCACGACGAGCCCCATCGCCAGCATCACCCCGAAGAACGCGACCGAGTAGATCCCGCCGCGCAGCACCGCCCAGGAGATCTCGCCCATCGCGATGTCCAGCGGACCGATCGGGGTGGCCAGCATGGCCTCGTAGGCCTTGCTGTAGCGGACCTTGAAGAACACGTTGAAGGTCGAGTCGAAGACGGCGCCGTTCATCGCGGAGGAGGCCAGCAGCGCGGGAGCCACGAACGCGACGTAGCTCATCGGCCGGCCGTCCGGCCCGGCGACGTCGCCGACCAGCCTGCCGAAGCCGATCCGGAACGCCATCAGATAGAAGAGCGGCTCGAAAAGGCCCGACACGAACGTGAGCCAGGCTCGCGAGTAGGCCAGCACCGAACGCTCGACGATCCTGCTCGCGCCGCCGCCGTAGAGTCCGGGCGGCAGGACCCGCAGCAGCAGCCCGGCCCGCTGGTCGACGACCGCCATTCAGACCACCAGCCGCCGGTAGAAGTACCTGCGCGAGAGCACCGCCCCCACCGCGAACAACGCGGCGAGGAAGCCGAGGTGGCCGAGCGCGGGCAGGATCCCGAGGCCACCGAGGGTGGCGCCCCGGGCGAGCTCGTTCCCGTGCCACAGCGGGGAAATCCAGGCCAGCCAGCGCAGGGCGAGGGGGATCTGGGTGATCGGGAAGAAGGTGCCCGCGAACAGCGTCATCGGCATGACGACGAACCGGAACACCGCGGTGAACCGGGCGCCCTCGTCGTAGGTGGTCGCCGCGAGCGCGGTGACCGGCGCCGCGCACGCCAGCCCGGTGAGCACGCCGATCAGCACGACCAGCAGCACGCCCGCGTTCAGCCAGGCACCGAAGAAGAGGGCGACCAGCGCATAGATCGCACTGGCCAGTGACAGCCGCAGCCCGACCCACAGGAAATGGCCGCACAGCAGCTGTCCCGGGGTGACCGGTGTGGCCGTCACGGCGAGATAGTCCTTCTGCCACTTGAAACCGGACAGCACCGGATACGTGGACTCGCCGACCGCGTTCTGCATGGCGGCCGCGACCAGCAGGGCGGGCGCGATGTAGGTCAGGTAGGGCAGCCCGCCGGTGGCGGAGCCGGACCTGACCTGCGAGCCGAACCCCAGCCCCATCGCGACCAGGAACAGCAGCGGCTGCAGTCCCGTCGAATACAGGGTGGACCGCCAGTACCGGCGATACCACGCCCAGTTGCCCTCGACCCGGAACCAGGCCGCGCGCCACGAACCCACCACCCGGCCGCTCGCGCGCGGCGGGCCCGCTTCCCGCCCCTCGATCAGTTCCGTTCCCCCGCCTCCCCGCTCACTCATGGCCGCTCCCCGGCGATGGTGGGCACGATCGCCGACGGGGCGCGCGATGGCCGCCCATGCCGCTCACTCGGTCAGCTCCCGGCCGGTGAGCCGCAGGAACACGTCCTCCAGCGTGCTCCGGCGAATCAGGTTGGACACCGGATCGATCCCCCTCGCGTGAACACGTTCCAGCGCCGCTTCGCCCGCCGCGGTGTAGAGCAGGATCCGATCCGGCAGGACCTCGACACGCTCGGCGAGACCGCTGACGTCGGGCATCGCCTCGCCCGGCGCGAAGCGGAGTTCCAGCACTTCGCGGGTGGAGTAGCGGGCGATCAACGCGGCCGGCGAACCCTCCGCGACGATGCGGCCGCCATCCATCACGACCAGCCTGTCGCACAGTTGTTCGGCTTCGTCCATGTAATGGGTGGTGACGATGAGCGTGACGCCCTGCGCCTTGAGCCGGAACAACCTGTCCCACAGCAGATGCCGGGCCTGCGGGTCGAGCCCGGTGGTCGGCTCGTCGAGCAGCAGCAGCTCGGGATCGTTGACCAGGGAACGCGCGATGGTCAGCCGCCGCTTCATCCCGCCGGAGAGCGGCTCGACCTCGGCGTCGGCGCGGTCGGCGAGCTGGGCGAAGTCGAGCAGTTCGGCCGCGCGGCGCCGGGCGGCGGCCCGGGAAAGCCCGAAATAGCGGGCATAGACCTGGAGGTTCTGCAGCACGGACAACTCGACATCCAGGTTGTCCTGCTGCGGCACGACGCCCAGCCGGGCGCGGATGCGGGGACCGTCGACGCTCGGATCCAGACCGAGCACCTTCAGGTCACCGTCGGACCGCGGGGACACGCACGCGATCATGCGCATCGTGGAGGACTTGCCGGCGCCGTTCGGCCCGAGGAAGCCGAACGCCTCCCCACGACGGACCTCGACGTCGATCCCCCGGACGGCCTCGAACCGGCCGAAGCGCTTCACCAGCGCCTTGGCCTGCACCATCGCGGATTCTTCGGACACACCATGCACAGTAGAGGCGGGTACCGACACTTTTCGAATCATTTTGCCGCCCGCCCCGGCCTCGACGCCCCGCCGGACGGCCCGTCGATCGCCGGGCCCGGCACGGACGGGCGCGCCCCACGGGATTCGGATCCCCGGAGGCGCGTCCCGGGCCGGAACGGCGTTACGCCACCCGGCCGCACGATTCCGGCACGCGACGACCGTCGCGTGCCGGGGAAACACCGGACCTACAGGTCCGGGAACCAGAGCTTGAGTTCGCGCTCGGCGGATTCGGGCGAGTCGGAGCCGTGCACCAGGTTGTACTGGGTCTCCAGGGCGTAGTCACCCCGGATGGTGCCCGGAGTCGCCTTCTCGACCGGGTCGGTGCCACCGGCGAGCTGGCGGAACGCGGTGATGGCCCGCGGCCCCTCGACGGCGATCGCCACGAGCGGACCGGAGGTGATGAACTCCAGCAGCTCGCCGAAGAACGGCTTTTCCTTGTGCTCGGCGTAGTGCTCCTCGGCGACCGAACGCGCCACGTTCCGCAATTCCAGCGCGGCCAGCTTCAGTCCCTTGCCCTCGATCCGCGAAATG
>DASSAD010000248.1:0-12824 GCA_035685725.1 Amycolatopsis sp.
GGTCAACGCCCAGAAGAAGCGGCGCGCAACTCTCGAACTGGCCAGCGGCTACCGCGGCCAGCGTTCGCGGCTGTACCGCAAGGCCAAGGAGCAGACGCTCCACTCGCTCAACTACGCCTACCGGGACCGCCGCGCCCGCAAGGGTGACTTCCGCCAGCTGTGGATCACCCGCATCAACGCGGCCGCCCGGCAGAACGGCGTGACCTACAACCGGTTCATCCAGGGCCTCAAGGCCGCCGGTGTCGAGGTCGACCGCAAGATCCTCGCCGAGCTGGCCGTCACCGACGCCGCGGCCTTCACCGCGCTGGTCGAGGTCGCCAAGCAGCACGTGGTCACCGGCCCCGCGGAGCCGGCGGAGAAGTCGGCCTGACCGGGACCTCGCGACCCGGGGCGGAACCGTTCACGCAACGGACCCCCCGGGTCGTCGCCGCCCGGCGCCTGACCCGTCGCGCGGAACGGGACGAGGCACGACGGTTCCTGGCGGAGGGCGCGAACGCCGTCGGCGCGGCGCTCGCCCGCCACACCGTCCACGAACTGTTCGTCACCGCCCGCGCCGAGCAAGCCGGTCCCGAGTTGGTCGCCGCCGCGCGCGAGCAGGGTGTGCGGATCTCGCCGATCACCGAGCGCGCCGCGGCCGCGCTGTCGGAAACCGTGACACCGCAAGGCATCGTCGCGGTCTGCGATCTGGTGGATCGCCCGCTCGAAGGCCTGCTCACTCCCGGCATGCGGCTCGTGGCCGTCCTGGTGGACGTGGCCGACCCCGGCAACGCGGGGACCGTCATCCGGGTCGCCGACGCGGCCGGCGCCGACGCGGTGATCCTCGCCGGCGACAGTGTCGACCCGCACAACGGCAAATGCGTGCGCGCCTCCGCGGGAAGCCTGTTCCACCCGCCGATCGCCCGCAGCCGCGACATCTCCGCGGTGTTGCGCGCGTGTCGTGGCGCGGGGCTTCGCCTGCTGGCCGCACACGGTTACGCGGAGGCGGGACTGGATTCCCTCGACCTGACACCGCCGACCGCCTGGGTCTTCGGCAACGAGGCACACGGCCTGCCCGGCGACGTGCTGCAGGCGGTGGACACCGCGGTGCGGATTCCGCTCTACGGCCAGGCGGAGAGCCTCAACCTCGCCACGGCCGCCGCGGTCTGCCTGTACGCCGGGGCGATGGCTCAGCGCAGGTCAAGCGGAGGGTGACCGGTCGCGACCGGTCGCGGTCACCTAGAATCGGCCGGTAATCGCATGTGCATGCGAATCCCGTCAGACGGACGCTGAGGAGTTATGTCCGGAGCCAACGAGAAGCAGGAACCGAAGCCTGCCGACGCCCTCAATCCCGAGACGCTGCGGGCGGCGATCAAGGACGCCGAAGCCGGGTTCGGTGCGGCGAAGGATCTGGACGCGCTCGCGGCGGTCAAGCCGGCTCACCTCGGCGACAACGCTCCGCTGATGCTCGCCCGTCGTGCCATCGGAGCCCTGCCCAAGGTGGAGAAGGCCGAGGCGGGTAAGCGGGTCAACGAGGCGCGCCAGGCCGTCCAGGCCGCTTTCGACAGCCGCCGCGCCGCCCTGCAGGCCGAGCGCGACGAGCGCGTGCTGCGCGAGGAAGCGGTGGATGTGACGCTGCCGTGGGACCGGGTTCCGCGCGGTGCGCGCCACCCGATCACCACGGTGAGCGAGCGGATCGCCGACGTCTTCGTCGGGATGGGCTGGGAGGTCGCCGAAGGTCCCGAGCTGGAAGCCGAGTGGTTCAACTTCGACGCGCTGAACTTCGGCAAGGACCACCCGGCCCGTCAGCTGCAGGACACCTTCTACGTGGGCGAGCCGGGTTCCGGGCTGGTGCTGCGCACGCACACTTCTCCCGTGCAGGCCAGGACGTTGCTCGAACGCGAGCTGCCGGTGTACGTGGTGTGCCCGGGGCGCACCTTCCGCACCGACGAGCTGGACTCCACGCACACTCCGGTCTTCACTCAGGTCGAGGGCCTCGCGGTGGACAAGGGCCTCACCATGGCTCACCTCAGGGGCACCCTCGACGCGTTCGCCCGGGCGATGTTCGGGGAGCAGTCGAAGACGCGGTTGCGCCCGCATTTCTTCCCGTTCACCGAGCCTTCGGCCGAGGTGGACGTGTGGTTCGAGGAGAAGCGGGGCGGCCCGGGCTGGGTCGAGTGGGGTGGCTGCGGCATGGTCAACCCCAACGTGTTGCGGGCCTGCGGCGTGGATCCCGAGGTGTATTCGGGGTTCGCGTTCGGCATGGGGATCGAGCGGACCCTGCAGTTCCGCAACGGCATCCCGGACATGCGGGACATGGTGGAAGGCGATATCCGCTTCACCCTCCCGTTCGGTACGGAGGGGTAAATGAGGTTCAATCGCCCAGCTGCTTGTTCGTGCAGTGCGGGTGTCCCGCGGATTGAGGAGGCGTAGTGCGAGTCCCCGTGAGCTGGCTGACCGAGCATCTCGATGTCGGCGAGTCGGTCGGGCCGCAGGAGCTGGTCGATGCCTTCATCCGGATCGGGGTCGAGGTCGAGGATGTGCGCGGCCTGGACGAGGTCACCGGCCCGCTGGTGGTCGGCCGCGTCGTCGAGATCGAGGAGCTGACCGGGTTCAAGAAGCCGATCCGCTACTGCCGGGTCGAGGTCGGCGACGACGATGACCTCGCCGCCGACGAGAGCGCGGAGGTTTCGGGCGGGATCAAGACCCGCGGCATCGTCTGTGGCGCCACGAACTTCGCCGAGGGCGACCTGGTGGTCGTCGCGCTGCCCGGTGCGGTGCTGCCGGGCGGTTTCGCGATCGCGGCCCGCAAGACCTACGGCAAGGTCAGCGACGGCATGATCTGCTCGGCGCGCGAGCTGGCGATCGGTGAGGACCACTCGGGGATCCTGGTGCTTCCGCCGGCCACCGCGAGCCCGGGCGACGACGCGCGCGCGGTGCTGGGGCTGGACGACACGGTGATCGAGCTCGCGCCGACCCCGGACCGCGGGTACGCGCTTTCGGTGCGTGGTCTGGCCCGGGAGCTGGCGTGCGCGCTGGATCTGCCCTTCGGCGACCCGGCGGCGCTCGATCTGCCCGAGGGCGAGGGCGACGCGTGGCCGGTCCACATCGAGGACGAGGACGGCTGTCGTCGCTTCGTGTTGCGCCGGGTCACCGGCCTGGACGCGAGCGCCCCGACGCCGTGGTGGATGCGCCGCCGGCTGCTGCTGGCCGGTATCCGCTCGATCTCGCTCGCCGTCGACGTGACGAACTACGTGATGCTCGAACTGGGGCATCCGCTGCATGCTTTCGACACGGCGTCGGTCAAGGGCGATCTGGTGGTGCGCCGGGCGAAGCCGGGCGAGAAACTGACCACTTTGGACGATGCCGAGCGGGTGCTCGACCCGGACGACATTGTGATCGCCGACGACACGGGCGTGGTGTCGCTCGCCGGCACGATGGGCGGGGCGAGCACCGAGATCACCGCGGAGAGCACCGATGTGCTCCTGGAGGCGGCGCACTGGGACCCGCCGTCGATCAGCAGGACGGCGCGGCGGCACAAGCTGTTTTCCGAAGCGGCGAAACGGTTCGAACGGTTCACCGACCCGCGGCTGTGCCCGGCCGCGGTGGAGCTGGCCGCACGGTTGCTGCGCCGTTACGGCGACGGCAGCATCCTGCCGGGCCGCACCGACGAGGGGCACGTCGAACCGCATGCGCCGGTCACGATGCCGATCGACTTGCCGGATCGTGTGGCCGGGGTCCGCTACGAGCGGGGCGTCACCGTGCGCAGGCTCGGCCAGATCGGCTGCAAGGTTTCGGTCGGCACCTCCGACGAGGGCGCCGCGCTGGTCACCGTGGTGCCGCCGAGCTGGCGCAATGACCTGCTGCAGCCCGCGGACCTGGTCGAGGAGGTGCTGCGGCTCGAGGGCTACGACAGCATCCCGTCGGTCCTGCCGGCCGCGCCCGCCGGAGCCGGGCTGACCGACGCCCAGCGCCGCCACCGCTCGGTGTCCCGGACGCTGGCCGAAGCCGGCTATGTCGAGGTGCGGCCGTTCCCGTTCCTGTCCGCGGCGACGTGGGACGCCTTCGGCCTCGCCGAGGACGACGTCCGCCGGCGGACCGTCCGGGTCCAGAACCCGCTGGAAGCCGACAAGGACCAGATGGCCAGCTCGCTGTTGCCGGGCTTGCTGGAAACCTTGCAGCGCAACACTTCCCGTGGCTTCCGGGATCTCGCGTTGTTCCAGTTGGGGCAGGTCGTCCTGCCCGGCTCGGAGCCGGTTCCGGTGCCGGAACTCGGCGTCGGGCACCGGCCCTCCGACGAGGAGCTGGCCACGCTGGAAGCCTCGGTCCCGCCGCAGCCGGTGCACGTCGCCGTGGTGCTCACCGGGCAGCGGCAGCGATCCGGCTGGTGGGGCCAGGGCGAGCAGGCGAACTGGGCGGATGCGGTGGAGGCCGCCCGGATCGTCGGTGCCGCCGCCGGGGTCGAGCTGCGGGTGCGGGCCGGGAACCTGCCGCCGTGGCATCCCGGCCGGTGCGCCGAGTTGCTGGTGGGGGACTGGCCGGTGGGGCATGCCGGCGAGTTGCACCCCAAGGTGATCGAGGCGCTCGGCCTGCCCAGGCGGACCGTCGCGATGGAGCTGGACCTCGACGCGATCCCGGTGGTGGACCGGCGTCCGGCGCCGGAGGTCTCGCCGTATCCGCCGGTATTGCTGGACGTCGCGCTGGTGGTGGACGCGCGGGTGCCGTCCGCGGATCTCGCCGAGACGCTCGCGGCCGGTGGCGGTGCGCTGCTGGAGGACATCTCGCTCTTCGACGACTACACCGGCGATCAGGTGGGCGAAGGGAAGCGGTCGCTGGCCTACAAGCTGCGTTTCCGTGCTCCCGACCGAACCCTGACCGTCGAGGAGGCCACCAAGGCCAGGGACGCGGCGGTCGCCGAGGCGGCTTCCCGCTTCGGCGCCGGTCTGCGCGCCTGAGTCGTCTTCTTCCCGGCCGCGGGCCAGGCTCGCGGCCGGGAAGTCACGTCGGAGGCACGTATTTGAGGGCTTCCCGGACCGACAGCGGCGACAGCACCGGATGTGCGGCGGCGAAGGCGCCCACCCACTCCGGGTCGATTTTGGAGTATTCGCGCAGCGCCCAGCCGATTCCCTTGCGCAGAAAGAAATCCGGGTCGGCGGCGGTCGCTTCGATCACCCGGGCCAGCAGGTCGCGGTCGGTGTCCTTTCGGGAGCCCACCTGGCAGATCACGGCGGTACGCCGGCGCCACAGGTCTTCGTCGAGGGCCCAGCGGCGCAGCGTGGGCGTCAGGGTGCCGGGGTCGGCGCGCAGCAGTGGCCCGACGCGTCGGACGGCGATCTCGTCCACGTAGTCCCACCAGGCGCCGGTGACGATCATCTCGTCGTAGAGCGGCAGCAGCGTGGCGTCCTGCCACCGGTGGTGACGGCGGTGCCCGGTCAGGTCGATGGCGACATAGCGTTCTTCGCGGAATTCGGCCTCCCGCCACAGCCGGAGCGTGGCGGCAAGGAAGGTGTCCCGGTCCGGCAGGGGATGCTCGGCGAACAGGCGGCGCGTCAGGGTTCGCCGGAGTGGTTTGGGCACACCGCGGAACGGCATTTCCGACTTCATGTAGCGGCGCATCCCCGGCGCCCTGCCCGGGTCGGCGAGCTCGGCCAGTCCCGCGCGGGCCGCCCGCACGAACCCGTCCACTTCGTCCACGTGCGCTCTTTCCGGTCTCGTCGTGGCTGTGCCCTCTTCCGACCGTAGGGTGCGTGCCGCCGGTGTTTCCGGCGACCCGGCGTCGGAGTCCGCGTGAACTACCGACCAAAGTCGGGTGGTAAAAACCATTGGACTCGACGAGGTTGTTCGCAAGCGTTGCCCGCTTCCGCCTACCTGTGGGCGGAAATGCCGACAAAAAGGACCAAGGTGAAAAAACTCTTCTCCGCGATCGCGGCGGCAGGGCTGCTGACCGGCGGTTTCGTGGCCGTGCCGGCGGCGACCGCGGCCACCCCCGACTTCACTCCGGCGCCGATCACCTGGGGGCCGTGCACCACGACCAGTCTGATCCAGGCCGGCGCGCAGTGCGGGTATCTCCAGGTGCCGCTCGACTACACCCAGCCGGACGGCGCCAAGATCTCGCTGGCGGTTTCGCGGGTGGTGCACACCACCGCGCAGTCGCAGGGTGTCATGTTGGTCAACCCCGGCGGTCCGGGCGGTTCCGGGCTGGGACTTTCGGTGCTCGGCAAGTACGTGCCCGACCATGCGGGTGACTCCTACGACTGGATCGGCTTCGACCCGCGCGGTGTCGGGGCGAGCAAGCCGTCCCTGTCCTGCGATCCGAACTACTTCGGCTACGACCGGCCGAGCTACGTGCCTTCCACCCCGCAGCTCGAGCAGGCCTGGCTGAACTCGACGAAGGGCTACGCCGCCGCCTGCGCCAAGAACGGCGCGCTGTTGCAGCACATGAAGACCACCGATGTCGCGCAGGACATGGAAAGCCTGCGGAAGGCACTGGGCCAGCAGCAGATCAACTATTACGGCTTCTCCTACGGCACCTACCTCGGCCAGGTCTATGCGAGCCTGTATCCGCAGCGGGTGCGCCGCATGGTGCTGGACAGCAACGTCGACCCGCGCGCTGTGTGGTATCAGGCGAACCTCGACCAGGACGTCGCGTTCGACCGCAACATCAAGATCTACTTCGACTGGATCGCCAAGTACGACAGCGTGTACCACCTCGGAACCACCGGGGACGCCGTGGAACAGCTCTGGTACGCGCAGCAGAGCGCCCTCGCGCGGAAACCCGCTGGGGGCGTGATCGGCGCCGACGAGTGGTCCGACATCTTCCTGCAGGCCGGCTACTACCGGTTCGGCTGGGAGGATCTCGCCAACGCCTTCAGCGGCTGGGTGCACAAGGGCGACTGGCAAACGTTGAAGAGCCTGTACGACAGCACGGACACTCCCGGAAACGACAACGGGTACGCCGTGTATGACGCGGTCCAGTGCACCGACGTGCAGTGGCCGACGAACTGGAACAAGTGGCGGGCGGACAACTGGCGCACCTATGCCAGCGCGCCCTTCGAGACCTGGGGCAACGCCTGGTACAACGCCCCGTGCGTGTCCTGGCCGGCGCCGGCGGGCAAGCCGGTGAACATCAACGGGACCAAGGTCGCCAGCGCGTTGCTGATCGACGAGACGCTCGACGCGGCCACGCCCTACGAGGGCAGCCTCGAAGTGCGCAAACTGTTCCCGAACTCGAGCCTGATCGCCGAGCCGGGCGGGACCACCCACGCGGACTCGCTCTCCGGCGACGCCTGCGTCGACGACCAGGTGGCCGGCTACCTGGCCACCGGAAAGCTGCCCGCGCGCAAGCCTGGCAACCAGGCCGACACCACCTGCGCGCCGCTGCCGGATCCGGTTCCGGCCGGGGCCACCGGGACGGCCGGAACCGCCGGGTCCGCCGGGTCCGCCGGCGGTGGGAACATGTCCAACCAGCCCGCGGCGCTCGAGCAGGCGCTGCTCGCCGAGGTGAGCCGCGGCTGACGCGGGCCGGTGAACTGACCTTGTGAAGTGACCGGGGGGCGCCATCCCCGCCCTCCTCGGGTCACCCAAGGCCATACCGAGGCCACCGGGCCGGCATCCTTTCGCCTGCCCGGTGGCCTTTCGCTGTGTGCGGCACCCTCGCGTGGCCTCGCGGTCAGCTGGCGTGCTGTTGCTGTGCCAGGTTGGTCGACCGGGCCCGGCCGCGTCTTGGACAGTTTGGTCGGCCCTTTTCCCATGGCTGATCGCCGTCATTGCCTAGTATGAGGCGGTTCTAGGGTGTGCGGCATGGAGTTTCGAGGCGACCGTCGGAGTCTGGCGGCCGGGGCGTTGGCTGCCCTTGAGCAGAGCTGTCCTGGTTCGCGGACAATGTTGCGGGGGTCGCTCGCGGCGGGCAGCGCGGACGCTTACAGCGACATCGACGTCGAGTGGATCGTTCCGGACGACCGGTTCGCCGCCTGCGTGAGGCAGGCCGGAGCCGTCCTGCACCTGGTGCAGCCCGTGGCAGAGGTACGCAGCGATCCGGACTTCCTTCATTCCGACCGGCGCCGCCTGTTGTTCGTCCGGTTCGAGCAGGTGCCGCTGTTCTGGCGAGTCGATTTGTCGGTGCGTGCGCAGTCCGTCGCCGAGGACGCGGACTACGACAAGGGGAACCCGTCTGCGCAAGCCCGCGAGGGCGAATGGTCGCGGCCTGCCAGTGCCCTGGCCAACGCGGTCGGTGCGGTCAAGGCTGCGGCCAGGCACCGCGCCGGTGACGCCCGCGGGCTTGTGGATCGCGGTTTCGCCCGCATCGGCGAGACCGACTCGGCCACCGGAGCGTGGACCGACGACATCCGGCGCCTAGCGCGGGCGGCAGCTCGTCGCGACTCGCGGTTGACCCACCTGGCCGAACTGGTTGCCGCCCTGGCTGACGAGTACCTTGACCCCGACGAAGAAGGCTCCGGATAGTCCACCAGCTAGGGCTCGACCGGCCACTGGCGCGACACGGCGCTGCCGCACCGGCAGTCGAGTCCGCAGACCACGCACGCCAGCCCGGCTGCCTGGGCATCCGTCAACGCGGTGAAGGTCCTCTCGGCGTTCATCGTGCACCACCCGCACGCGCCGGGTGCCAACCGGGCGGATCGTGGCCGCTCGATCACCACAGCACCTGAACTCCGGTGAGGGTCTGGAACGCCTCGTCAGCTGATGCCAGCGGCAGTGACTCCGCCATACATTGTGCGGCGATCATGCGATCGAAGGGATCCCGATGGTCCCATTCCATGGATCCCGCGAGAAGGCTGTGCTCGTCGGTGACAGGGACGCTTTCCACTTCGAGTCGCGCGAGGTGCTGCGGATAGGCCCGCACCAGCACCTCGGCCTGCGGCAGCTTCCCCAGACGTTGCTTTGTCGCAATTTCCCACGCCGAGGCCGCGGATACGAACAGTTCCGTGCGGCGATCAGCGGCCAAGTCGCGGATCTGCCCGGACAGTCGGGCCGGCTCGGTCAATGCCCACAGCAGTACGTGTGTGTCGAGCATCAGCCGACGCGGCGTCACGCCTCCCACGCCGTCAGCTCATCCTCGGGAAGCGGCTCGTAGAACAGGTCGGGAACGTGATACGGCACGAAGCCCAACTCCCTTGCCGGCGGCTCTTGAATCGGGATCAACCGAGCCACCGGGACGTCTCCACGCGCGATAACGACCTCGTCGCCCCGCTCGACGTCCGCCAAGATAGCGGACAACCGCGTCTTGGCTTCCTGCACTTTCACTATCCGCCGCACGTATCCCACGCTACTTGGTCAACCAAGGCTAGTCAACCTTGGTCAAGTAGCGTGGCGGCTCGTCGGGAACCATCGACGGTGGGCACCATCGTGTCGGAGACCTTGCGGCAGCACAGCGCGCTGGGCGGCCCCGACGGCCGTGCGTCGCGGGCCCGGCCGGCCAGCAGAGGCCGGCCGTGGACCGCCGAACAGGACGCCGAGCTCGAACGCGGGTGGATCGGCGGCGACAGCCTCGAAGAGATCGCCGCGCGGTTCCAGCGCACGCCCGGCGGCATCCGGGCCAGGCTGCCCCGGGTGGGCTGCGATCCCCAGCGGCCGGGCGAGTATCTGCCGGAGCCGCCGAGTCGGCGCGAACCGGAACGCGGGCCGTAGCGATGGGGCCGTGCGCCCGTGCGCGCCCGGGGTGACCGCTCGCGCCGTGGCGGACGGGCCGTGCGGCCGTGGGCGCTGCGCACTGGGCGGGCGGGTACCAGGCTGCCTGATTCGGCGTGGCTGGTGGCGGCTGACCTTGCGTCCCCGGAGCGAATTCGGCAGCACCGTGATTCGGCCCGGCTGGTCGCGGCTGACTTCCCCTCCCCGGAGAGCACTCCGGAGCACCCTCCGGGGAGGCAGCCGGGAAGGCCACCGGAAGCCCACCGGAAGCCCCCCGGAAGGCCATCGGGAGGTCGGCGCCGCGAGCCGCCGCATCCGCGAATCGGGTTGCGGTCCTCGCTGCCGCACGCGAAGTTGTCACGGTGGTCGACCGCCAGTTCGCCGATACCGGCCTTGCGTCGCTTTATGACCTGTTCCATCCGTGGAGCCGGCGGAAGGACTTCGCCTTCTACCTGCCATGGGTCATGTCCGCCCGGTCGGTGCTCGATGTCGGCTGCGGCACGGGTTTGCTCTTGCACCGGGCGCGAGAGGCGGGCCATACCGGGCGGCTGTGCGGTCTGGATCCGGGTGCCGGGATGCTCGCGCAGGCGCGGAAGCGGCTGGACATCGAGTGGGTTCAGGGCGAACTCGGTGGCATGGTCTGGGAGCGCGAGTTCGATCTGGTGGTGATGACCGGCCACGCCTTCCAGGTCTTCGTCGCCGACGACGAGCTGCGAAGCGCGCTGGCGGCGGTCGGCTCGGCCCTGACCGAGGACGGCCGCTTCGTGTTCGAAACACGCAATCCACTCGCCCGGGCCTGGGAGCGGTGGACCCCCGACAACGTGGTGGAGGTGACTGACGACACGGGTGTGAACGTGCGCATGTGGCACGACGTCGAGCAGCCGGTCACCGGCGAGATCGTCCGGTTCACGACGACATTCGCCAGTGCGGACCGGGACGCGCCCCGGCGGAGCCGGAGCACCTTGCGGTTCCTGGACGCGGCGCGGGTGACCTCGTTCCTGTCCGCCGCCGGACTGGCCGTCGAGGAGCAGCTCGGGGACTGGGACGCGCGGCCGCTGAGTGCCGCGAGTCCGGAGATCATCACCGTCGCGCGGCGGGCCCTGCTCGCGGAAAATCGCTCCTGAACTGCGGAAACGATCAGGCCGGCGATGGCAGGCCGGTGCGCCCGCTAACGCGTTGATTGACTTTGCGTCGTCATGCATAATCATTCGTATGACGGTGAAGATCGCGGTGGCCGGAGCCAGCGGGTACGCCGGAGGCGAACTCCTGCGGCTGCTTCTGGGACACCCCGAGGTGGAGATCGGCGTACTGACCGCGGCGAGCAGCGCGGGCACCACACTGGGCCGGCACCAGCCCCATCTGGTGCCGCTGGCCGACCGGGTGCTGCGCGAAACCAACGCGGAAACCCTGGCGGGGCACGATGTCGTGTTCCTCGCGCTGCCCCACGGCCACTCCGGTGAGATCGCGGCCCAGCTGGGCCCGGACGCGCTCGTCGTCGACCTCGGCGCCGACCACCGGCTGGCCGATCCGGCGGACTGGAAGCGCTGGTACGGCGGTGACCACGCGGGTTCGTGGCCCTACGGCCTGCCCGAGCTTCCCGGCGGCAGGGAGAAGCTGGCCGGCACCAAGCGGATCGCCGTGCCGGGGTGCTTCCCCACCGGCGGGATCCTCGCCATGGCCCCCGCGCTGGCGGCGGGCCTGGTCAAGCCCGAGGTGTCGGTCGTCGGGGTCACCGGGACCTCCGGTGCGGGCAAGAGCCTCAAACCGCACCTGCTCGGTTCGGAGGTGATGGGTTCGGCCAGCGCCTACGGGGTCGGTGGCGGGCACCGGCACACCCCCGAGTTCGCGCAGGGCCTCGGCGCCGCGGCGGGGGAGTCGGTGACGGTGTCGTTCACCCCGGTGCTGGCGCCCATGTCGCGGGGCATTCTCACCACCGCGAGCGCGCCGCTGGTGTCCGGTGACGTGGACATCGAAGCGGCGCGCGCGGCGTACGAGAAGGCCTACGCGGCGGAGCCGTTCGTGCAACTGCTGCCGGAGGGGGCTTGGCCCACGACGGCCGCCACGCTCGGATCGAACAACGTCCAGCTGCAGGTCGCTGTCGACGCCGACGCCGGGCGGCTGATCGTCGTGGCCGCGATCGACAACCTCACCAAGGGGACCGCGGGCGGGGCGATCCAGTCCATGAACCTCGCGCTCGGCCTCCCCGAAACCACCGGACTTTCGACCGTAGGAGTGGCACCGTGACCGTTACCGGTCCGCAGGGTTTCCGGGCGGCCGGCGTGGCCGCCGGGATCAAGCAGGACGCCCTCGATCTCGCGCTCGTCGTCAACGACGGGCCGGAGCAGGCGGCGGCCGGGGTGTTCACCCGCAACGTGGTCAAAGCGGCGCCGGTGCTGTGGTCCCAGGAGGTGCTGCGGCACCGGCGGCTCAGGGCCGTCGTGCTGAATTCCGGCGGTGCCAACGCGGCCACCGGGCCCGGCGGGTTCCAGGACACCCATGCCACCGCCGAGAAGGTCGCCGAGGTGCTCGGTACCGGGGCCGTCGAGGTCGCGGTGTGCTCGACGGGCCTGATCGGCGAGCGCCTGCCGATGGGCGCCGTGCTCTCCGGTGTGGACGGTGCGGTCGAGGCGCTGGCGGACACCGGCGACGCGGGCCTTGCCGCGGCCAGGGCCGTCATGACCACGGACAGCGTGCCCAAGCAGGCGTGGCAGCGGCACGACGCCGGCTGGAGCATCGGCGGGATGGCCAAGGGCGCGGGCATGCTTGCCCCGAACCTCGCCACGATGCTGGTGGTGCTCACCACCGATGCCGTGGTGGCGCCGGACGCGCTCGACGCCGCCCTGCGCGCGGCCACCCGGGTGACCTTCGACCGGCTCGACGTCGACGGCGGTACCTCCACCAACGACACGGTGCTGGTGTTGTCCTCCGGAGCGAGCGGCACGGAACCCGGTGTCGACGAGTTCACCGAACTGCTCACCGCGGTCTGCCTGGACCTCGTGCTCCAACTGCGGGCCGATTCCGAGGGCGCCACCAAGGACGTCGACCTGATCGTCCGGGGCGCGGCCAGCGAGCAGGACGCGATCAACGTCGGCCGCACGGTCGCCGAGGACAACCTGGTGAAGACCGCCCTGTTCGGCTCGGACCCCAACTGGGGCCGCATCGCCATGGCGTTGGGCCGGGCACGGGCGGAGATCGATCCGGCCGCG
>DASSAD010000249.1:0-42218 GCA_035685725.1 Amycolatopsis sp.
CGAGCGTTGCCCGATGCAGGGCTCACCGAAATCGTTGGCGAACAGCTGTGATCTCGGGAGGGTTCGCCTCACACAACACGAGATCTGCTGCGACCAGCCCGGTGGCACAAAGCCGGGAGGTGGCGGTCGTTGCCGGGCGAGGGCAGCGGACCTGTCCGGCGAACGGGGCAACGTCGCGATCGGACTTGTCGGGGGTTGCGGGCATACGGGAGTGGCGGTGGGCGTGGTGTTGCCCACCGCTTTCTCGCGTGTTTTTCGGAAGCGGGTGGTTTCAGGTGGTGTCGTGGTGGTCGGTGTGGTCAGTGGTGTCGGGCACGTCGGTGTGGTGGAGGTGGTGGTGGGGTGGGCCGGTGGTGTGGGTGGTGTTGCGGCGCGGTGTCTGTTCGGGGTCCAACCATTCCGGGAGGGTCCACCAGGCTTGGTTGTCGCGGATGGTGACCTGCCAACCGGCCTGGTGGATTAGCCGGTGGTGGGTGGCACACACCAGGGTCAGATTGTCGATATCGGTGGTGCCGCCACGGCTCCACCAGCGCACGTGATGCACCGAGGTCCACTTGGGTGTGCGGGTGCATCCCGGCGCGCTACAGCCGCCATCCCGCAGCGCGAGGGTGCGTCGCTGGGCGCGGGTGGCGAGGCGGCTTTCGCGGCCGGGGTAGACCAGGGTCCACACCACCCGCCACGGGAGCGGACTCGGACGCGCTCACTGAACCAGGCGGCGGTGCGGCACCAGGTGCGGACTCGGATGTCGACCTGGGGGTGAACGTGGCTCTGGCCCACGGATCGTCCGAGGACACCAATCCGGGGAGTAGCGAGGCGGGGGCGGGGACCGTCATGTTGATGAGCATACCAGGACATTCGAACAATGTTCGAACACTATCGGGTGAATCGGAAAGTGTGTCCTTTGTGGACAAATTGGGATATCTGGTGCTGGCGTGGGGTTCCCGGTCGGGAGCGCGGAGCGGACGCACCCCGCCGCAACTCCTGCCTCGGCGGGTGCAAACCCCGGCGGCGGGATCCTGGCATCGGACCCCTCGCATGTGTTGGACGATCTTGCGAAGCTGTCGCGATGTTGCTTCATCGTCTGCGTGTGCATCTTCGAACGTGCGTTGGTGTGGCTACACCGGGGAACGACGCTCACGCTTTGCCTGGCTACACCTGGAAAAGGCTTGGAGATTGCTTTCGGTACCGCAAAGCGCTTGGAGACCGCTTTCAGTATCGCAAAGCTCGCGGTCTTCGTCCGGCACGGCGGCGATGAGGCCGGCCCCGCACGCTGTGGGGTCGGCTGGGGGCAGGGGTGATGGGGTTGGCGGAACCGAAGAACCGTACCGGTGCTGTGGTGGTTGATGTCCTTGTACTGAACCTGGAAGGTCCCGGTCGTCGCAGGGCAGCACGGGCCCGTGGCTTGACAATCCGAAAAGGACATTCGGGCCCGCTCCCGGGCGCGCGCGGCGCCGAGACAACGGCACGCAGCTCGTCGCGGAACGGCGTTACCTTCGTCCGGTGAGTCCGGCTGTGCCCACCGCCGGGCCTTGGCCGCGCAGGAGCTGCCAGGCCCGGGTCGCGACCTGCAGGTTGAGGCGGGTGTCGACGTCGGTCAGGTCGAGGTCGGCGATTTCCCGGATTCGGGCGAGCCGGTAGCGCAGGGTGCTCCGGTGGATGACCAGGGCCGTCGCGGCGTTGTCGTAGTTGCCGCCGCACTCAAGGTATTCGAACAGGGTTCGTACCAGCTCGGAGTGCCGCCGGCGATCGTAGTCGAGCAGCGGGCCGAGCCACTCGCGCATGAATCCTTCGACGTCGGAACGGTTTTCCTGGGCGCCCAGCAGCCGGTAGATGCCGAGGTCGTCGAAGGTGCTTGCGCCGTGGGGAGATCCGCTCTGCTCTCGTACGCCCAGGGCCTGCATGGCCTCGGCGTGGGAGCGCGGCAGATCGGCCGGGTGGTCGCAGCGCCCGCCCACGCCGATCGCGCCGGCCGTGGTCTTCAGGTGCGCGGCCAGAGCCTGGTACAGGGCCACCCCGTCGACGGCGCCGTCGACGACGAGGATCACGACGCCGCCCTGGCGGGACACCAGGGCGTGGTGTTGCCAGGATCCGAGGATGCGCTTGGTGGCCGCGGGAACGGCGTCGTCCTGGCCCGGATTCCGCCAGCGCACCGCGACGACGCGGTGGGGCGGGCGCAGGTCGTGCCCGATGGCGGTCGCCCGGGCGAAGGCGCTCCGGTCGTCGGTGCCCGCGATGAGGTCGTCGACCAGGTCCCGGTGCACGCGGAGTTCGACCTCGGCGAGGTTGTGCTGGTGAGCCAGTTCCAGCGCGAGCACCATGGTCGCGTATTCGGCGACGAACGTTTCGTAGCCGCCCGCGCGGTGTTCCGGATCCAGCAGGACCAGGACGCCGAGCACCTCGCTGCGCGGGCGTACGGGTGAGATGATCCGGCCGTGCTCGTGCAGTGGCCCGCCCCGTGCGCTTAATCGATTCAAGAAGTCCCGCCGCCGCGCGCCGTGGAGCGGCTCGGGGTACTCGCCGGGACCGGACAGGCCGGCCCAGTGCCGGAGGTTGCCGAACGGGTCTTCGATCGCGACGGGCAGTCCGGTCAGCGTGTGGACGGCGCGCGCGATTCCCGCTTCGCCTTCACCCGAAGCGGATACGCGGGTCAGCACCTCGTGCACGCTCGTGCGCTGTTCCAGTCGCCGCACCGTGGTGGACAGCTCGTCGTTGAGGTGCCGAAGGCGCGCGAGGTGTTCGCGATCGCCGCGGTGCAGCGCGGCGCCGGCCACCGCGGCGGCGGTCTGCTGGCAGAGCGCCTCCATGAGAAACCGGCGCTCGCCCGACGGTTCGGTTTCCGACCCCAGCACCAGGTAGCCCAGCAGCGAGCCCATGCTCCGGAGCGGGAAACCCCACCGCCAGCCGGTATCGGCTTCGAGCGCCCCGCCGTCGGGACCGAGCCGAGCGACCAGGGCGGCGAGCGCGGAATCCTGAGCGGGCCGGCGGTCCGTGGGGCCCTCGTCGCGCTGAGCCTGCTCTCCGCGGACCGGCCGGCCGCCGCGGGTGCCGGACGCGGGCGGGGGAGTGGGTGTCGTGGAGGACAGCTGTCCGTCCTTTCCCAGGAAGCACCCCTCGACCGAACCGGCGACGAGTTCCCGCGCCCCGCGCTCGACGAGCCGGAGGATCTCCTCCTGGTCGTGCGTATCGAACATCAAGGCGGACAAGGTGATCAAGCCGGGGAATCCGGAAAGCTTCCGGCCGGCGACGTCCGCCGCAACTTCCGGAAAACCCTCGGCGGGTGGCAGGGGCATCCGATCATCTCCCACGCTTCGGCTGTTCTGGAACTTCTCACGCCGGCCGTGATCCAAACATGGGCCGCATCCCTCAGGCGGGTGAAAGTGTCCGAGGCGTGGTGCGGAGATCTTCTTACTCTGGACGGAAACCGGGAGCCATCGATGCGTGCTGGATGGTCGAAGTGGACGGTCGTGGCCGCACCCATGATCGCAGCCATGATCGCAGCCATGGCGAGGTGACGGCGGGCATCCGCCGGGGAACCGTTACGGGAACGCCCTGGCGGGCGAGCATTTCCGGCCCTGACCCCGGAGGCCGGAATTCCGGGCCGGATTTGCCTCCGCGGGGAGCAGGCCGGGCCGCTCCGATGTTGACAAACTGAACACTGATAGCGAGCAGTGACGTTTTTTTCAGGAGGAACGTTGCCATGACAGTGATGCGTTTTGATCCCTTCCGCGAGCTGGACCGGTTTTCCGAAGGGGTCATGGCGGGAAGCCGCTCGGCCCGGATGATGCCGATGGAGGCTTTCCGGCGTGGTGAGGAGTTCCTGGTCGTGCTCGACCTGCCGGGCGTCGATCTCGGTGATGTCGAGGTGACCGTGGAACGCAACGTCGTCAGCATCCGGGCCACCCGTCGGCCGGTGCACCAGGAGAACGAGGAAGTCATCGTCGACGAGCGGCCGCAGGGCGAATTCTCCCGGCAACTGTTCCTGGGCGACAACCTGGACTCGGGCAGGCTCAACGCGAGCATGCGCGAGGGGGTGCTCACGCTCACCATTCCGGTCGCCGAGGCGAGCAAGCCACGCCGGGTGGACATCGGGCCGGGAGCGCAGGCGCAGGAGGGCTCGGCGAAGGCCGAACGTTCCAGCAAGTGAGCGGGCCGCGATGAGTGAGCGGACGACCACGGGCGGGATTCACCGGTCGCACCGCAGCCGGGCGGGCCGCAGCCGGGCGGGCCGCCAGGTCGACGTCGGCGGCGCGGACGTGCGGCCGGTGGGCGGTGCCGCGGGAGAAGGAGCGAGAGGAAACCGAAGATGGCCAAGGCAGTAGGCATCGACCTCGGCACGACCAACTCCGTGATCGCCGCGTGGGAGGGCGGTGAGGCCCGGGTGATCCCCAACTCCGAGGGAGCGCGCACGACCCCGTCGGTCGTCGCGTTCACCGACAACGGCGAACGCCTCGTCGGACAGTTGGCGCGCCGGCAGGCGATCCTGAACCCGCACGGAACGATCTACTCGGCGAAACGGTTCATCGGCCGTCGGTACGACGAGATCGGTGACGAGGCGAAGGCGGTCGCGTTCAAGGTAGTCGCCGACGATCAGGGCAACGCGCGGTTCGACGTGCGGAGCAAGCTCTATGCGCCCGAGGAGATCAGCGCGCTGGTACTGCGCAAGCTGGCCGATGACGCCGGGAAGCAACTCGGCGAGCGCGTCACCGAGGCCGTGATCACCGTGCCGGCCTACTTCAACGACGCGCAGCGCACCGCGACGAAGGACGCGGGCCGCATCGCGGGCCTCGACGTGCTGCGGATCATCAACGAGCCGACCGCCGCCGCGCTGGCCTACGGCCTGGACAAGCGTCGCCACGAGACGGTGCTGGTGTTCGACCTCGGCGGCGGAACCTTCGACGTGAGCATCCTCGACGTGGGCGACGGCGTGGTCGAGGTGCGCGCCACCTCAGGTGACGGTCACCTCGGCGGCGACGACTTCGACCGCCGCCTCGTCGATCACCTGGCGGACGACTTCCAGCGTGACCAGGGCGTCGACCTGCGCAAGGATCCCCAGGCGCTGCAACGACTCTTCGAAGCCGCGGAGAAGGCGAAGGTGGAGCTGAGCTCGGTCACGCAGACCCAGGTGAACCTCCCGTTCATCACCGCGGACGCGGCGGGCCCGAAGCACCTGACCACGACGGTGATGCGCTCGACGTTCGAGCAGATCACCGAGGACCTGGTGCAGCGCTGCCTGGCACCGGTCAAGCAGGCCATGTCGGACGCGAAGGTGACCGACACCGACATCGACGAAGTCATCCTCGTCGGCGGATCGACCCGCATCCCGGCGGTGCAGAACCTGGTCCGGCGGCTGACCGGCGGCAAGGACCCGAACATGAGCGTCAACCCCGACGAGGTCGTCGCGATCGGCGCGGCCGTGCAGGCCGGGGTGCTCAAGGGCGAAGTCTCCGACGTCCTTCTCCTCGACGTGACACCGCTGTCGCTCGGCGTCGAGACCCGGGGTGGCGTGATGACCAGGATCATCGAGCGGAACACTACGATCCCGGCGCGGCGCGGCGAGGTCTTCTCCACCGCGGAGGACAACCAGGCCGCCGTGGACATCGCGGTCCTGCAGGGCGAACGCGAACGGGCCGCGGACAACCGGGTCCTGGGCCGCTTCCGGCTGGAGAACATCCGGCCCGCGCCGCGGGGAGAGCCGCAGATCGAAGTCACCTACGACATCGACGCCAACGGCATTCTCAACGTGACGGCCCGCGATTCCGGCACCGGCGCCGAGCAGAGCATCACCATCAGCGAAAGCTCCAATCTGGACGCCGGTGAGGTGGAGCGGATGGTGGCCGAAGCCGAGCGCAACCGCTCCGAAGACCGCCGGCTGCGCGAAGCCGTCGACGCGCGCAACGAGCTGGACTCGATCGCCTACCAGGTCGAGCGCCTGCTCGGCGAACTCGGTGACGCCGCGCCGCCGCACGAGCGGTCCCGCGCGGAAATCCTCGTCACCGACGCGCGCGAAGCGGTCGAGTCGGCGGCGCCGGTGGACCGGGTGCGCTCGCTGACCTCGGAACTGCAACAGGTCTACCACGGGCTGGCCGCGCGCCAAGGCGCTCCGGGCGAGGGCGCGGCGTCCACCTCGGGTGCGGGGACCGGCGACAGAGCCGGTGCGAGGGCCGATGACGATGTGGTCGACGCCGAGTTCGACCGGAGCTGACGAGATGGGTGAGCAACCCTCGATTCCCGCGGACGCCGAGATCGCCGAACTCGAGGACCGCTGGCGCCGTGCCGTCGCCGACCTCGACAACGCGCGCAAGCGGTTCGCGCGCGAGCTGAGCCGGGAACGGCAGGCCGAGCGGACCGCCACGGCGGGTGCGTGGTTGCCCGTTCTGGACAACCTGGAGTTGGCGTTGTCCCACGCCGAAGCCGACGAGCACCCGATCGTCGACGGCCTGCGGGCGGTCCGCGACCAGGCGGTGGAACTGCTCGCGAAACTGGGCTACCCGCGCCACGACGAGACCGGCGTGCCCTTCGATCCCCACCGGCACGAGGTGGCGGGCGTGCTGGACGACCCCGAGCACGAGGACGGGACGGTCCTGCGGGTGCTGCGCCCCGGGTACGGCGAAGGCGAGACACTGCTGCGGCCGGCGAGCGTCGTGGTGAACCGGCGGGGGTGAACGCGGCGTGGCGGCGGATTTCTACGCGGCACTCGGCGTCTCCCGGGATGCGAGCACCGAAGAGATCCAGCAGGCCTACCGCAAGCTCGCCCGGCGCTATCACCCGGATGTCAACGCCGATCCGGCGGCGGAGGACCGGTTCAAGGAGATCAACGAGGCCTATCAGGTGCTCGCCGATCCCGAGACGCGGGCGCGCTACGACCGGTTCGGCCCGGACTTCCGCCAGATCCCCGAGGACATGGCCGGGCAGTGGGCGGGTGCGGGCCGGGCCGGTGCCGGCAGCGGGACCGTCCACTTCGGAGACGACGCCGGGTTCGACTTCGATGATCTGTTCGGGGGACTGTTCGGTGCCGGGGCGGGCCGGATGCCCGGCGCCGACCAGGAGGCCGAACTCGTGCTCGGCGTCGAGGACGCCTACCGGGGCGGCAAGCGGCGGGTGACCGTCTCCGGTCGCGGCGGGCGGGACTACGACGTCACGATCCCGCCCGGGGTGACCGACGGTCAGCGGATCCGGCTGCCCGGCCAGGGCGGCCAGGGCCGGGGCGGGCCGGCGGGTGATCTCTACCTCCGGGTGCGGATCGCGCCGCATCCGCGGTACCGGCTCGACGGGCGGGACATCCACGTCGTGCTGCCGCTCGCGCCGTGGGAGGCGGCGCTCGGGGCCGGCGTCCCGATCACCACGCCAGGGGGCGAGGTGAAGGTCCGCGTCCCGCCCGGTACGTCGAGCGGCCGGCGGCTTCGGCTGCGCGGTGAGGGCCTGCCCAACCCGCGGGGCACGCCCGGTGATCTCTACGCCGAGGCACGGATCTCGGTGCCGGCCAAGACGAGCCGCCGGGAACGGGAGCTGTTCGAGGAGCTGGCCGCGGCGTCGAACTTCGATCCACGGAGGACGTCATGACCCATTCCCTCGCGGTGCCGCCGCGGCTGCGCCTGGAAGTGGTCGCACGGCGCAGTGGCCTGCATCCGGACCTGCTGCGTCAGCTGGTCGCGCTGAGCGTCCTGGAGGCGGACCGGGACGTTTCCGGGCAGTTGTGGTTCGCCCCGGACGTGCTGGTCACGATCGGGCGCGTGCAGCGGCTCCGGGCCGGTCTGGGTCTCAACTACGCGGGCATAGCGGTGGTGCTGGACCTGCTCAACCGCATACACGAACTGGAAACCGAGGTGCGGAGGAGGTCTGGGCCGTGGACATGAACCGCTTGACCCAGAAGTCGCAGGAGGCCCTGCGGGAGGCGCAGTCCGTCGGAACCCGGCTCGGGCACACCGAAGTGGACGGTGCGCATCTGCTGTTCGCCCTGCTGAACTCCGACGGCCTGGCGCCTCGGCTGATCGAGCGCGCCGGGGCCGACCCGGCCGGGCTGCGCTCGGCCGTCGAGCACGAGCTGGCCCGGCGTCCGCAGGTCACCGGCCCGGGCGCCCAGCCCGGTCAGGTCTTTCTCAGCCAGCGGCTCGCGAAGCTGCTCGACGCCGCCGACCGGGAAGCCAGGCGGCTCAAGGACGAGTACGTCTCGGTCGAGCACCTGCTGCTGGCGCTGATCGACGAGGGCGTCGTGCCGGCCGGGCAGGGCCTGACCCGCGAAGCCTTCCTGGAAGCGCTGACGAGCGTGCGCGGCAACCAGCGGGTCACCTCGGCCGATCCCGAAGGCGCCTACGAGGCGCTGGAGAAGTACGGGCGTGATCTGGTCGCCGAGGCGCGCGCCGGCCGGCTCGACCCGGTGATCGGGCGGGACGCCCAGATCCGCCGCGTGATCCAGATCCTGAGCCGCAAGACGAAGAACAACCCGGTGCTGATCGGGGACCCCGGGGTCGGCAAGACGGCGATCGTGGAAGGGCTCGCGCAGCGGATCGTCCACGGCGATGTGCCCGAAGGCCTGCGCGACAAGACGATTTTCGCGCTCGATCTGGGGTCGCTGGTCGCGGGCGCGAAATATCGCGGCGAGTTCGAGGAGCGGTTGAAGGCGGTGCTCGGCGAGGTGGCCGCCGCGCAAGGCCGCATCCTGTTGTTCGTCGACGAACTGCACACGGTGGTCGGGGCGGGCGCGGCCGAGGGCGCGATGGACGCCGGCAACCTGCTCAAACCCATGCTGGCGCGCGGTGAGCTGCACATGATCGGCGCGACCACCCTCGACGAGTACCGCAAGCGCGTCGAGCCCGACGCCGCGCTGGAACGTCGTTTCCAGCTGGTCATGGTGGACGAGCCCGATGTCGAGGACACCATTTCCATCCTGCGCGGTCTGCGCGAGCGACTGGAGGTCTTCCACGGCGTCAAGATCACCGACAGCGCGCTCGTCGCCGCCGCGACGCTGTCGCACCGCTACATCACCGACCGGTTCCTGCCCGACAAGGCGATCGATCTGGTCGACGAGGCGTGCGCGCGGCTGCGGACCGAAATCGACTCGATGCCCGCCGAACTGGACGAGAGCACGCGCCGGGTGACGCGGCTGGAGATCGAGGAGGCGGCGCTGGCCAAGGAGACCGACGAGGCCAGCGGGGCACGGCTCGACCAACTGCGCAGGGAACTGGCGGACCTGCGGGCCGAAACCGACGCGATGCGCGCGCAGTGGGAAGCCGAACGCCAGGCCATCAAGCGGGTGCAGAACCTGCGCCAAGAGCTGGAACGCGTCCGGCACGAGGCCGAGGAGGCCGAACGGTCCTACGACCTCAACCGCGCCGCCGAACTGCGCTACGGCGAACTCGCCGAGTTGGGGCGCCGGCTGGTCGCGGAGGAAGAGCAACTGGCCACCAGGCAGGGCGAGCGGCGGCTGCTGCACGAGGTGGTCACCGAGGAGGAGATCGCCGAGATCGTGGCCGCGTGGACCGGGATCCCGGTCGCGCGGCTGCGCGAAGGCGAGCGCGAGAAACTGTTGCGGCTGGACGAAATCCTGCGCGCCCGCGTCATCGGGCAGGACGAGGCCGTCACGCTGGTCGCCGACGCGATCATCCGGGGTCGCTCGGGTATCCGTGACCCGCGGCGGCCGATCGGGTCGTTCGTGTTCCTCGGCCCGACCGGCGTCGGCAAGACCGAACTGGCCAAGACGCTGGCCGCCGCGCTGTTCGACACCGAGGAAAGCATGATCCGGCTCGACATGAGCGAATACCAGGAGCGGCACACGGTTTCCCGGCTCGTCGGCGCGCCGCCCGGTTATGTCGGCTACGAGGAGGGCGGTCAGCTGACCGAGGCCGTGCGCCGCAAGCCGTACTCGGTGGTGCTCTTCGACGAGATCGAAAAGGCGCACCCGGACGTGTTCAACACGTTGTTGCAGGTGCTCGACGACGGCCGGATCACCGACGCCCAGGGGCGCACGGTCGACTTCCGCAACACGGTGATCATCATGACCGCCAACATCGGCTCGGAGTTCCTGGTCGCGGGCGCGACCGTGGACGGCGAGATCGAACCCGACGCGCGCGAGAAGGTCATGGCGGAACTGCGGCGGCACTTCCGGCCCGAGTTCCTCAACCGGATCGACGATGTCGTGCTGTTCGAACCGCTGACCCAGAGCCAGCTGGAGAAGATCGTCGACCTGCAGCTCGACGGGTTGCGCGCCCGGCTGGCCGAACGGCGGATCACCGTGGCGGTGACCGAGGAGGCCCGCCGGTTGATCGCCCAACGCGGTTTCGATCCCGTCTACGGTGCCCGTCCGCTGCGCCGCTACATCTCTCACGACATCGAAACCCGCATCGGCCGTGCGCTCATCCGGGGCGAGGTGAAGGACGGTCAGGTCGTGCGCATCGGCGTCGCCGACGACGATCTCACCTTCGACTACGACGACGGGGAGGGACGGACATGACCACCCAGACCCCGGCCCGCACCGTCCGTTGTGCACAGTGCGGTCACCTCAACCGCCTTCCGGCGGCGGGGCGGGGCAAGCCCCGTTGCGGCAACTGTCACCAGCCGTTGCCGTGGATCGCGGATGCCGGCGACGCCGACTTCGCCGAAGTCGCCGAGCGCGCCACGATCCCGGTTCTGGTCGACCTGTGGGCGCCGTGGTGCGGACCGTGCCGGATGGTGAGCCCGGTGCTGGAACAGCTGGCGAACGAGTTCGCGGGCCGGGTGAAGCTCGTGAAGGTCGATGTGGACACCGCGCCCGAGATCTCGGCCCGGTTCGAGATCCGGGCGGTGCCCACGCTTCTCGTGCTTTCCGGCGGTCGGGTCCTGGCCCGGCACCCGGGCGCGGCGCCCGCGCCGGCACTGCGTGCCTGGCTGGAGAAGGCGATCGCGGATGCCAAGCGGGACGGCCCAGGTCAGCACACCGGGGAGCACACCGGGGAGCACACCGGGGAGGAGGAGCGGAAGTGAACGCGGTAGTCGTCGACCCGCATCTGGGGATGATCCGGCCGGTCACGCCGCGCACCGCCGGCTGCGAGGAGTGCCTGCGGCTGAACACGCCGTGGGTGCATCTGCGGCTGTGTCTGACGTGCGGCCAGGTGGGGTGCTGCGACTCCTCGCCCATGCGGCATGCCCGCCAGCACGCGCACGAGGTCGGGCACCCGATCGTCCGCTCGCTGGAGCCGGGCGAGGAATGGCGATGGTGCTTCGTCGACGAAACCTTCGTTTGAATCGGTGCTCGGCCGCGCCGGCATCGACCGCCCTGACCTGCGCTTCCGGGCTTCCGCGCGCATACTGACAGGCGGAAGGCGCGGTTGCGGAGGTGCAGCCGTCGGTTCCCGCACGTTCGGGGGGCCGCGACGAACCGGCTCGACCAAAACCAAGGCGTGGAGATCGCTATGGCCGGTCAGCAGAAGAGTGCGAGCGCTCGCGGACGTGGGTTGAGCAGCGCGGTACGGGAACGCCTCAAGCAGGAACTCGCGACGCTGCGCGAGCGCCGGGAACGGCTGGCCGCCCAGATCCGCGCGGACGGCCGAGCCGGCGACGAGGCCGACGAGGCCTACTCGCTGCGACTCGACGACGATCTCGCCGCCATGGACGACCGGATCGCGGAGTTGTCCGAACTGCTCGCCGGCGGGCCGGGCGCCGAGGCCCGTAGCCACGGGGTACCGGACGGCACGACGGTGACGCTGCGGTTCGCCGGCGGCGACGTGGAAACCCTGCGCGTGGTGGCCGTACCGGAAGGTATTCCCTCCGGCGAGGAGGACACCACGGTCACCGCGGACAGCCCGCTCGGTCTGGCCTTGTCGGGCCACGGCGCCGGCGACACCATCACTTTTTCGGCCCCCGCGGGACAAGTACGCGCCGACATCCTGGCGATGGAACCGCCGGGGCAGTGACACCGGGGCAGTGACACCGGGACACCGCGACACCGGGACACCGGGACACCGCGACACCGGGGTAGCCGAGCGTGCCCGGGAGGGTGGCCACGGGTGAGCCGGTGGTGGTTGCGGCAAGGACATACTGTGCAGTATGGTTTGACCATACGGAACAGTACGGGAATGCGGATCGCCCTGGGGGACGGCAAAAGCACCACCCGCCGGTGTCCGCCTGTTCCGGGGCTGTCGACGACGAAAAAGCTGGGGAGTCATGAAATACGTACGGAGTTTCCTGCCCTGGATCGTGTTCGCGACCATCGCGGGGCGCATCGACTGGCGCTTCACGGCCCTGCTGGGGCTCGTCATGTCCGTGGTCGTGCTCGCCTGGGGGCGGCGGGAGAAAAAGCCCGCGGACGCGCTGGTACTGGAGATCAGCGGGACGGTGTTCTTCGCCCTGTTGACGGCGTTCGCGTGCGCCTTCCACGGGCTCGGCCCGGCGCTCCACAGCTACGTCATCGCGATGGCGGCCGGCTGGCTGGCCCTCACCGCGTGGCTGTCGATCGTCGCGCGCGTCCCGTTCACGCTCGGTATCGCCAAGACGATGGTGGCGCCCGAAGTCTGGCGGTCGCCGCCGTTCCTGCGGGTCAACCTGGTGATGAGCGGGGTGTGGGCGCTGAGCTTCACCGCTGAGGCGATCGCGCTGGCGATCGTGCTCGCCGCCGAGCCGGCCGCGGTGGTCCCGGTCATCGTCATCAAGGTGCTGGCGTGGACGGTTCCGATGGGCTTCACCTTCGCGTATCCGGCGATCCTCCGGTCCCGCGCCGCCAGGCGGGCACCGGCGGCGTCGACCGGGCAGCTCGCCGGGCCGCCGGTCCGGCGCTAGCCGCGGACCCGCGCTGTCTGTCCGGAATGGACGGTCAGCGAGTGTGGTCCGGACCAGGGGGAAATCCTGTGAGCACCGCTCCGGGGGGTGGAGCGGTGCTCACAGGGCCCGCGGTGGTGGCACGGGTGAGCGGTCGGAGCGCATCGTCGAGGCGGCTGCTGTCATCGCAGGCGTGGTGACCGCGGTGACCGCGGTGACTCGGTCGGCGACCTGTGAGAACCTGGACGGCGTAAGCGCCGTGCCCGAACGTGAACTCGTTCGGCTCCCCGGGGAACTCCGTGCGAGGTCCCCCAGAGCGGGAGGAACTCGTGGATACCAGCACCGGCGGGGACGACCCCGCGGAACCGGAAGGCCCGCTCGCCACGATGGCCTGGTCCCAGTGGCCGGAGGGGATGCGCGCCCGCGGTCACCGGGTGCTGGCGGAGTTGCGCTCCGGTCACCCGCAGGGCGGAGTGGAAGTGATCGACGAACTCCTCGCCGATCTGTTCGCCCGCCGCGAGATCCTCGCCGACAGCGCCAACCGGTGCTTCGAACCGTCGACCGACGACCGGAACCTGTGAGTCCGTTCCGGAGATCCCGGCGACCGCGAACCTGTTCGGCCAGCGAACTATTCGGGCAGCCCCGAAAAACCGAGTTCGGCGAGGATCCCGGCGGTGTGTTCGCCCGCCTCGGGAACCGGGTCCATCCGGGCCTCCCGCCCGGCGACGGTGACCGGCGGCACGAGGGCGTGCAGCGGGCCGGCCGGTGAGCCGACTTCCCGCCAGCGGCCGCGTTCGGCCAGTTGCGGATGCTCGGCGAGCTGCGTGATGCCCCGCAGCCGTGCGTTGGCGATCTTGGCGTCGTCGAGGCGTTTCAGCACCGTCTCCGAATCCAGTGGGGCGAAGGCTTCCTCGATCACGTCGCGGAGTTCGTCCCGGTTGGCCGAGCGCGCGTCGTTGGTCGCGAAGCGATCCTGACCGGCCAGGTCGGGCTGCCGCAGGACCTCCTCGCAAAGCCGGACCCATTCCCGTTCGTTCTGCACCGCGAGGAACACGGTTTCCGCGTCGCCGCAGCGATACGGGCCGTAGGGCGCGATCGCGGCGTGGGAAAGCCCGGTGCGCGCGGGCTGTGTTCCGCCGTACATCGTGTAGTAGAGCGGATACCCGACCCACTCGGTGAGCGCGTCGAACAGCGACACCTCGAACGCCTGGCCCCGACCGGTGCGTTCCCGTTCGTAGAGGGCGGAAAGCACCCCGCTGTAGGCGTACATTCCGGCCGCGATGTCGGCGACCGGAATCCCCGTCTTCGCGGGGTGTTCCGGGGTACCGGTCAGCGCGGGTACCCCGGTCTCGCACTGCACCAGCAGGTCGTAGGCCTTCTTGTCCCGGTACGGCCCGTCGGTCCCGTAGCCGGAGATGCCGCACACGATCAGGCGTGGATGCTCGGCGGTCAGCTCGTCGGCCGAGAGCCCGAGACGGTCCGCGGCGCCGGGCGCGAGGTTCTGCACGAACACGTCCGCCCGGGCCAGCAACTCGCCCAGCACGCGGCGTTGTCCCGGCATCTTCAGGTCGAGGGCGATCGACTCCTTGTTGCGGTTGAGCCACACGAAGTGACTCGACAGGCCCCGCACCGTGGTGTCGTAGGAGCGCGCGAAGTCGCCGGGACCCGGCCGTTCGATCTTGATGACGCGGGCGCCGAGATCGGCGAGCTGCCGCGTGGCGAACGGTGCGGCCACGGCCTGTTCCAGCGCGACGACGGTGATTCCGGACAGCGGAAGCATCCTGGGGAGCATCCTTTCCTTTCAGCCTGCGGGAACCAGCCGGCCCGGGACCGGAGGGAACCGGCACCGCCGGAGTCCCGACCCTATTTGTAATTTATAAAATGTCAACGGTGGGGCGGTCTCGTCGTCCGTGGCCGTTAGGATGAGCGGGTGCAGCTGGGCCCGATCCACACCCCGACCAAGGGCGAGGCCGCCTACCTCGCGCTCCGGGAGGCGATCTGGTCCGGCGCGCTCGAACCCGGGCGGCGGGTGACCCTGAACGAGCTGGCCGGCCAGCTGGGAATGAGCCTGACCCCGGTGCGGGAGGCGCTGCGCAAGCTCGCCGAACACGGCCTGGTGCGCCAGGCGCCCAACCAGGGCACCGTGATCGCCGAGCACAGCGCCGAGCGCGCCGAGGAGGTGTACTGGCTGCGGCTGATGCTCGAACCGGTGGCCGCCGAACGCGCCGCGGAGCGGATGACCCCGGAGGCGCTGGCCCCCATCGTGGCCGCGCGCGAGGAGATCGAACGCGCGGTCTCGCAGGGCCGCACGGGCGACGTGCCCGCGTTGAACGCCGAGCTGCACCGGCGGATCTACGCCCACTGCGGTTCGGACTATCTCGTGGAGTTCATCGCGAAGCTGTGGAACGGGGTGCCGTTCCAGGCGATCAGCCTGACCGGCCGCTACGACCGGTCCGCCGCCGAGCACCGCGCGATCACCGACGCGCTCGCCGCCAACGACGCCGCCCTCGCCCGCCGCCTGATGAGCGAACACATCTCGACCGCGGCCGAGCACGCCTTCCGGTACCTCGCACCCGAGTCCTGAGGCCCGCTCGCCTCACCCCCGGCGCACCAGCTCCCCGGCGTCCACCGGAAGTCCCACCACATCCACCGCGCAGGCCAGCAGGACCGCGGCCAGGAGCAGGAACGCCACCAGGTACGCGCCGGTGCCCGCGGTGCCGGCGACGAGCATCCCCGACCGCAGCGCGAGCGCCCCGAAAGCGACGCCCAGTCCCGCCGCGAGCTGCGTGGTGGTCGCGGCGAGGGTGGTGGCACCGGGCAGATCGGCCTTGTCCACGTCGGCGAACTGGACGGTGTTGTACGCGGTGAAGCCGACGGAACGGAACACACCACTGAGAAACAGCAGCGCGAGCGTGACCCACAGTGGCGTGGACGCCGTGAGCAGTCCGCAGGCGATCAGACAGGCCACCCCGCCGGCGAGGCTGACCAGCAGGACCTGGCGGAACGCGAACCGGTGCATGATCGGGGTGGTGAACGGTTTGATCCCGACATTGCCGGCGAACACCGCGATCACGACCAGGCCCGAACGGATCGGTCCCCACCCGAACGCGTCCTGGAAGAGCAACGGGAGCAGGAACGGAACGGCCGTGATCACCGCGCGGTAGACGGTTCCGCTCGCGCTGGCGACGCGGTAGGTATGCACCCGCAACGTGCGCAGGTGCATCAGCGGGTTCGCCGCGCGCCACAGATGGCGCACCGCCAGCACGCCCGTGACCACGCCGACCGTGAGCGCGACGGCCACCTGGGCCCAGCCCACCCCATCGCCGATCTGCTCCATCCCGATCACCAGTGCGGCCAGGCTCACCCCGGTGAGCAGGAAACCGGCCCAGTCCAGTGGGGCGTCCCGTTCGGTCCGGACGCTGGGCACCATGCGGAACGCCAGCAGCCCCGCGACGGCGCCGAGCGGGAGGTTCACCAGGAAGATCCAGCGCCACGAGGTGTACTGGGTGAACAGCCCGCCGACCGCCGGCGCCAGTACCGGCGCGATCAGTCCCGGCCAGGTCAGGTAGGCGATGGCCCGGATCAGATCGCCCTTGTCCGTGGTGCGCAGCACCGCGAGCCGGCCGACCGGCACCATCATCGCGCCGCCGATCCCCTGCAGCACCCGCATTCCGATGAGCATGGGCAGCGTGGCACTGGCCGCGCACAGTCCCGAGGCCACCGTGAAGATCAGGATCGCCGAGCCGAACACCGCGCGCGTGCCGAACCGGCCGGCGAGCCAGCCGCTTGCCGGGATCCCGGCCGCGAGGGTGACCAGATAGGCGGTCATCGCGGCACTGATGTCGACCGCGGGCACCTGGAACGAGGCGGCCATCCGCGGCGCCGCGGTGGCGATGATCGTGCCGTCCAGGTTCTCCATGAAGAACGTGCCGGCGACCAGGAGCGCGAGGCCGCGGCCGGGCCATCCGCTCACGCCGCCGCCGCGATCCGTCGGGGGCGATCACGCGAAACGTTCGGCACGGAAGCCATTATCGGGTGCGGCCGGCGGGTGCCGGCCGGAATTCCCTTGCGTCGTGGGTGAGATCACTTCGCCGCGGTCACCGGAGTCCGGGCGGCCGCGGCGGGTCAGGCACCCCTTCCGGCGTCGGGATCGTCCTCGTCGGCCAGCCGGTGCCGGCCTCGGCGGACGCGCTTGCTCGGTGCCGGCTCCGGTTCGGGGTGCGCGATCTCCGCGATCGCCGGCCGGGTCTCCTCGGCTGGGAACGACCATGCCGGTGCCGGTGCCGGTGCCGGTGCCGGGGCCGGGGCCGGGGCCGGGGGTTCGGCGGCGGGCCGGGCATCCCGCGGCGGCGCCGGATCGGCGATCACCGGTGCGAGCTGTTCTCGGGAGTCGTCGCGTGCGCGCCGGACGCCGCGCTGGAACTTGCTGAGCCTGCCCCGGACTCCGTCCGCGTCGCGCGCGGAGCGTCGAGAACCGGACTCGGCCGGCGGGGCGAACCTGCCGGCGCCCGCCGCGATTCCACCCGGCATCAGCTGTTCACCGCGTCGGCGGCGGGGCAGGCCGACCTCGGTGTAACTGCTTGGTGCGCTCCGCGTCACTTCCTGGACCGTGCGCCAGCCCGCGTCCGCTTCGAAGGCCCACCCGGCGGCCGGTGCCGGCCGCAGGGTGGGAGTCGCCGGCTGGTCGGCGGGTTCCTCGGGCTCGTCGCGAAACCACGCGGAGACCATCTCGTCGAAGATCGGCGTGGTCTCCGGCGTCGCCGGCGAGTCGGGCGTGGTTTCGGCGGTCCACCATTCTTCGACCGGATCGCTTTCCGTGCTGCTCCCCGAGTCGCTCTCCCTGCCGCTCTCGGTGCCGCTCTCGGTGCCACTGTCCGTGCGGCTGTTCGTGCCGCTCTCGTTGGTTTCGGGCGGTGCGCCGACCTCGGCTTCGGGTTCCGGCAGGTGCCAGCCGGATTCCGTCAGCGTTCCGATGTGGTCCGGACCAAGTCTGGAATGTTCGGTATATTCGCTATATTCGGTGAGTTCCGGAAGTTCCGCGCCGGGTGCGGAATCCGCCCAACCGATCTCGCCCTGGGGGAGCTCCGGCGGCCACGACTGCTCGAGTTCGCCGCCGCCGCCCTGATCGGTGAGCCCGAGATACGCGGCCAGCTCGGCCGGCGAACCGGGCAGGCCGGGGTCGTCCACCGCCGCGGAAGCCACGGCCGCCGCGGACGTCACCGTCGGCACGCCGGGCCCGGGATCCGGCACTCGGACCGGCACTCGGATCGGCACCGTTTCGGCCAGATCGGTGACGAGGGCGGGGGGCACCGTCACGCTGACCCGCACCCCGGTGGCGTCCGGCTCGGCGGACACGGCGACGGCGATGGCATGGCGTGCGGCCAAGGCCCCGGTCACGCGCAGGCCCACCTGGTGCGGAGTGGGCGGACCGGCCGGGTCCGTGCCGGCCAGCAGGGCGTTCGCGGCGGCGATCTCCGCCGCGCCCATGCCGAGGCCGCGGTCGGCGATGTCGATCACCAGCCCGCCGCCGTCGAAGACCCGAATGCCGACCGTCACCGGGGTTTCCGGCGCGGAGAACGAGGTCGCGTTGTCGAGCAGTTCCGCGAGCAGCCGGATCAGGTCCCCGGCGGCCTGGCCCACGACGCGCGCCGAGGGAGGTGTGCCGACCTCGATCCGGTCCTGCTGTTCCTCGGTGGACACGGCTTCCCGCAGCAGGTCGCGGGTCGTGACCGGCTGGACCGACCGGCCCGGCTCGGTGCCGGAGAGGACCATCAGGTTCTCGTTGTTGTGCCGGATCCGGGCGGCGAGGATCCCCAGCAGCGCCAAGGCGTCCTGCCCGCCGTGCTCCGCTTCCGCGACGAGTTGGAGTTGCCGCTGCACCAGACTCTGGTTGCGGCGGGACAGCGCGATGACGAGATCGCGGTAACCGGCGAGGTGCCCGGGGTCCGGTCCGGTCCGGGCGGCGGGTTCCCCCGGCCCCGTCACGGTGGTCAGGTCCCGGTCCCGGTCCGCGGTAACGCGGCCGGGTCTCGGGGCGAGATCGTCCACGCACACCTCCCAATGGCCCATCCGTAGTCGGCGACCGTGCGCGGCCGGTGCTCGGCACCGGCGGTGCCCGTCTTCGAGTCCTCCTCGCACGCTCAGTTCCAAGGCAGGGTAAGCGATCTCCCGGTTACCGCGAGCAGTGGTGGTCGCCCAGCGTCGCGGCAGCCGGGCTCCAGGCGGGAAAACGGCCCATCGGCGGACAGTTCCACCACACCCGCGCGCCTTTCCCACACGCTGCGGCACCGCCGCAACGGCCCAGGTCACCGGTGCCGAGCCGGGCGGTGTGGTCAGTCCGGGACGGGTGCCCTCACCGGCCCCTCACCGTCCCTCACCGCCCTTTACCGCGCTGCCGCGGCGTGGCGGTACTCGTCGTGCCAGTTCCACCACTCATACGGCCGAGTCTGCGGGTAGTCCTCGGGCGAGTCCTCCCACTGCTCCTGGCGTCCGAGCGCGGTCATGTCGAGGTAGCTCCAGGTGCTGCCCAGTGCTTCGTCACCGCGGTTGTTGATGAAGTAGGTGCGGTACACCCGGTCGCCCTCGTGGATGAAGGCGTTGGTGCCGTGCCACTCGTCCACGCCGAAGTCCTTGTCGAAGTCGTCGACGATGGTGTACCACGGCATATGCCAGCCCATCCGCTCCTTGACGCGCTCGATGTCGGCCTGCGGCGCGCGCGAGGCGAACACGAGGGTGGTGTCGCGGGCGTTGAGGTGGGCGAGGTCGGCGGTATGGTCGGCCATCATGGAGCAGCCCACGCAGGCGTGCTCGGGCCAGCCGTGCACGCCGGGCTCGAAGAAGGCCCGGTAGACGACGAGCTGACGCCGGCCCTGGAACAGATCGAGCAGGCTCACTCTGCCCTCGGGCCCGTCGAAGGTGTACGTCTTCTCCACGGCCATCCAGGGCATCCGCCGGCGTGAGGCGGCCAGCGCGTCCCGGGCATGGGTCAGTTCCTTCTCCTTCACGAGCAGTCGCTCGCGGGCGGCCTCCCACTCCTGAGCCCCTACGATCGGAGGTGTTTTCATCGCGCGGTCTCCTTTCCTGTTCCGGTACCGCGGATTTGGTTACATCGCGAACCCCTGGGGGCGCGGTGGCCGGAATGCCCGCGGACGCGGGAACGACCTGGCCCGGGCCGGTGCTTGCAGACGGTGCTCGAGGACCGTGCTCGAGGACCGTGCCTGAAGACATTGTCGTCCCGGCGGGGGAATCCGGCAGCGTAAGCACTCAGCGGACTCGCGGGATACCTGTCACCGGCCTCCGCGTTGAGGCGGCCGAGAACCCCCGCGCCGGTCGTCAGGCTCCCGCGGACTCCAAGGCGAGCAGGGTCTTCTTGGCGGTTTCGCCACCGGCGTAGGCACCGGGGGTGCCGTCCGAGTGGATCACCCGGTGACAGGGCAGCACGATGGGCAGCGGGTTGGCCGCGCAAGCGGTTCCGGCCGCGCGCACCGCTTTCGCACTCCCGGCGGCCAGCGCGACCTGCGCATAGCTTTCCGTCCGTCCGTACCCGATCGCGGGCAGGTGAGTCAGCACCGCGCGGCGGAAACCCTTCGCGAGCCGCAGGTTCCACGGTAGTTCGAACGCCCGGCGGACGCCGGAGAAGTATTCGTCCAGCTGTCCGGCGGCGGTGTCCAGCAGCGCGGGCGCTCGACGAATCCGGGGCCCGACGTCGCGCGCGAGTGCCGCGAGTACCGCGTCGTGCTCTTCGCGGTCGAAGGCGACGCGCACCAGGCCCTGATAGGTCGCGGCCAACAGCAGCGCTCCGACCGGGCTGTCCACGGTGCGATAGAAGACGTCCAGCACGGCGTCCTGGCTCGAGGTGCCGGCAGCGGCGGTTTCGGTGATCACGTTCTCGCTCCTTTCGCGATCGCCGCCGGATGGGGCGGCGGGAATCTTCGCGTCTTACCGGGGTAGACGGCCCGGTCGAGCGGAACGTGAGATGGCGGGAGGCCGCGATCCGTGGGCTGAGCCTTCGGGATCGAGTCTCCTGGTGGCCGCCGCGCGAGGTGGTGCACGCGGCGGTGATGCGGCGGTGGTGTTTCGGGGCGCGGCAATGGTGTTTCGGGGTGCGAGCGCCACCTCGCTCACCGCGGGGCGGTGGGCGGCCGGGCTACGGATTCTCCCCGCCGCGTTTCCCTTCTCCGGTACCGGGAAGGCCGCTCAGCTCACCGGCGAAACCGGGAGCGGCCAGGCGTGGCCCTGTCCCGAGGCGGTGAACACGGTGTCCTGGGTGGTGAACAGCGAGGAGCCGAAGGCCTTTTCGAAGGCGTCGAGCGCTTCCTGGGTCGGTGTGACCGGGATGTTCGTGCCCTTGATCGTGCTGGGCTGGTTCGGCGCTCCCGGGCTCAGGGCCAGCCTGATCTGGCTGGGGTCACCCGTGTAGAGCGGCAGTTCGCCGATCCACTGGTCGTTCACCTTCAAGAAGGCATAAACCTTGTTGTCGGTGAGATCGCCGCGGATATCGGCGATTTCCAGGCTCGCCTGTCCGGTGCGCAGGCCGACGCCGCCGAGTCCGCGCCCGGCGGCATGGCTCGGCGTGCCGTCCGGAGACAGCGCGAACGTGCCGTATTCGGGTCGCATGCTGACGCCTTCCACGGTGCTCCCGTCCGCGCCGGTGATCACGGTGGCGGGGGCGACCGCGTACACCGTGATGCCGAGGGAGCGCAGCCGCTGCAACGCGAGATCGGTGAAACGCAGCTCGCTCAGTCCATCGAGGACGGTGAACGCCGGATCCACGGCGGCACCGGGCGCGGCCTCCGCCGCACCGCTCAGTGTGGTCAGAAAGGACGCCGCCAGCGCGCCGCTGACGAAAACCCGCCGAGTGAAATCCATGCCGTCACGTTAGCCGGTCTCGCTGGTATTCAGCGGAAAGTTGACCAGAAAGTGGGACTCCGCTGCGCTGTTCCGGGCAAGGCGACGATACCGCATTCACCCTCCGCCACTTTCCGCGTCACGTCGTACGGGAGAGAAGGTGTTTTCGGCACTCGGCGGAAATGGCGGCGTGCTCGTTTGGCGGTATCCGGGTCGCCAGCGTGGTGTCAGTGGGGTTGCCAGTGGGGTTGCCAGTGCGGTGGTCAGTGGGGTTGCCAGTGGCGTTGTGCGTGGGGTCATCACTGCCCCGGAACCGGTGCGACTTCGCGTAAGCCGCTTCGGGTGTCGTCGCGCGGTGCCGCGGCGGCGGGGGAGAATCAGCCGCGCACCATGATGGAACCGCCGTCGAAGCCTTCGTCGTCCTCGTCCTCGCCGTCGCTGCGGCGGCGTTTCGGCGGTGGGGGAGCCGGGCGCTCCCGCGGTGGCGCTATCGGCACGTTCCGCACCTCCGGTGCGGGGGGCACCGGGGTCGCCGGGGTCGCGGGGTCGTCTTCGAGCACCCCGATGCGCTGCTCGCCGGTCGTGCCGCGTTCCGCCGCAAGTGGTTCCGTCGCGGGTGGTTCCGTTTCCTCCGGTTCGGGTTCGGGGAACTTGGCCCGGTAGTTGCCGACGATGGTCTCCACCGTCTGCCGGTCGTCCCCGATGGTCTCGGCCATCACCTCACCCAGGCGTTCCGGCAGCCGTGACTGCGCCTTGCGCAGCGTCCCCAGCACCGCGGCGGCCACCTGCGCGCCGGTCAGTTCCCGGACCCGGTCGGTGATACGCAGATCGGTCACGTTCCCGGCCGAGTCCACCGTCACCGTGACCAGGTCGTCCTTCGACGACTCGGTCACCGACACTTCTCCGGCCGCCGACCGCATCGCCTGGTACCGCTCGGCCTTGGCGCGCGCCTGCGCGACCCAGCGGTCGAGACCCGCCAGCGCGTCTTCACCGCCACCCGGCATCGGACCGCTCATCGTTCACCTTCCCCTACCCCAGGTCTGCACCGCTCAGACGCCCGCACCCGTCGGAGTTTCCGGCGAATCCCGGGCGAATCCACGGCGAATCCACGGCGAATCGCAGTATAGGAGTCGTCGCAACCGTGCGCCGGAGCGTTCCGGTCGGCCCGTTCACCGGTCGCGGAGCCGGCGGGGCGGCGGCAGGAGCGTGGTGGTGGGCACCGGTTCCCAGCCCGCGAGCCCGTCGCCGTCGCGGACGACGCGGCCGAAGGACTGATCGCCGAAGTGGTAGGAGAACCCGAGCGTGCCGGGCTGCTCCAGTTCGGCGATCAGGCGCCGGCGCGCGGCGATCACCGCGCGGGCGTCGGTGTCCGGTTTGGACGGCCAGTCGGGATGGGCGAGCTGGGCCGGGATGTGGAAGGCGTCGCCGAACACGATCAGCCGCCCGGCCGACGTGGAGATCACATACGCGGTATGCCCTGGTGTGTGGCCCGGTGCCAGCAGGGCGCGCACGCCGGGGAAGATCTCCGCACCGTCGTCGATCGGCGTGACGACGCTCGCGAGGGGATCGATGACCGCGGCGCGGGTGGGCGCGCCCGGAACGGTTTCGCCGCGCGCGTGCGGCGCCCATTCCTCGGCGGCGACGACATACCGGGCGTCGGGGAAGAACTTGCGGTACCGCCGGTCGTCGTCCGGGACGAAGGCCCAGCCGGTGTGGTCGCCGTGCAGGTGCGTGAACGCCACCACCTCGAAGTCGGCGGGCCGCCGGCCCAGCGCCGAGAGCGTCTCGGGCAACGCGCCGCAGTTGCTGGTTCCGATCGGAGAGCCGTTGATGGCCATGGTCGCCGTGATGTCGCCGAGCCCGGCGTCGATGAGGAGCCGCCGTCCGCCGCGCTCGACCATCAGGCCTCCGGCGGACATCGCGACCCTGCCGTCGCGGTCGAGGGTCTCCGGGTGGCGGGACCAGTGCTCGGGTGGCACGCCGGGGAAGAACCCGGCCGGGGTGAGCGCCATCGCGCCATCGACGACGTAGGTCAGCCGGACTTCCCCCAGTTCCAGGCTCCGCACGGCGGATTGTTCGGTGAGCAGGCCCACGTCCGGCATCCTCGATCACCCCCACGACGCTGGTTTCGGTGTCCTCCCCGGTGTCCTGACGACAAAGTACCCCGAATCCGCCGGACCCGGCCGCCCTCCGACGGCGTAACCGTGGCAGCGGCGGGAACCCGTGCGGTGCCGGGGCGGGAGCGGTGCGAGCGCTCCCGCCCCGGTCAGCGGGAACCGGCCCTCAGCCGGATCGAGGGCCGGACGTCAGGCGGACCTGCTGCCCGACCCGAGTCAGGCCCGGCTCAGGCCCGGCTCAGGCCTGACTCAGGCCGGAGGTCCTGCCGGACGATCGCGGCCGGATCTTCAGGACTTCCCGTCCCGCCGCGGGCGCTGCAGCGTGAACGACTCGAAGGCGCTGAGCTGACCCTGCGGGCCCGTCACGTTGTAGTAGGTGACGTTGAGCTTGGTCAGTCCGCCGGGCGTGGTGCCGGGGTCGACCGTGAAGGCCGCGAAACCGTAGGAGTTGGCGGCGTTGCGCACCGCCGACCACGGCGCGTTCTCCTGCGTGTAGACCGGCGGGCGCCGGTGGGTGGTCGGGTCGGCCGGGCCGAGCGAGGTGATCACGCGGCAGGCGGGCGGGTAGTAGAAGGACTGGTTGGAGGTCACCGAGGAGCCGCCGCCGCCCAGCACCATGTGCACGGTGCCCTTGGTCGTGTCGATGACCTGGGTGTCGGTGTCGGTCGGGACGGGGGTGAGCGTGGCGTTGGGCTGCTGGCCGCGGATCGGGTGGGACCGCTCGTAGTGGTGCTCGTGGCCGCACACGACCAGGTCGACGCCGTACTTGTCGAACAGCGGCACCCATTCCTGCCGCACGCCCAGGTCGGCGCCGTTGAGCGCGGCGGTGCTGATGACCACCTGGTGCATGCAGATGACGACCCAGTCGATGTCCTTGTCGGCGCGGGCAGCCTGCAGTTGCTGTTCCAGCCACACCTTCTGGGCACCCTGCGAGTAGCCGCGGACGTAGGTGCTTCCACCGTCCTGGATGGCCACGTCGTCGTTGGCGATGCTGATCACCCGCACGGAACCGGCGGTGAAGGAGTACCACAGGCCCCGCGTGACGTCGGTCTGGCCCGGCTGCGGCGGCACGGAGAAGTAGGTCTGGTAGGCCTGGTAGCCGATCGGGCCGTTGCCCAGCTCGTTCTCGTGGTTGCCGGGACAGGGCATCCAGGGACGGTAGCGGGCGCTGCGGGTGTTGTTGTTCCAGAAGTCGGTCCACACCCGGACCCGGTCCTCGGCGCCGTTGGCGTAGCACAGGTCGCCGTTGAACAGGTGAAACAGCGGCTGGACGCGCTCGATCCCGGCCGGGGTGTCGCCGGCGGCGGGCGAGCCGAGGTTGTCGTTGACCCACGGCGGGTTCGCGATCGTCACACCGGCCGGCGGGGTGTACTTCTTGCCGATGGTGGGGGTGGCCTGGTCGCCGAAGCTGGTGAAGGTGAAGGGCCGGCGGCCGCGGGGGCCGGTCTGGAAGGAGCCGAACTCGGGGTGCGCCCCGTCGTGGATGGCGGCGTAGACGTAGTTGTGGGACGGGGCCAGGCCGGTGAGCTTGGCGTGGTAGGCGTAGACGAGCTGACCGGACTTGCCGTCCGTGTAGCCGACCTGGTCCGCCTGCTGGCTCCGGCGGTAGGTCCCGTCCTCCTCGCCCAGCAGGACGCGGGCGTTGGCGACGGGCTGCAGCGTGTGCCAGGACACGGTGACCTCGCTGGAGGCGTCGGCCCCGAACTGGAGGTGCAGGCCGTTGACCATCGGGGTGGTCAGCGGCGAGCCGACCTCGGTCGGCAACGGGCTTCCGCTCGTGCCGGGAGCGGCGTTCGCGGGCGCCGCGCCGGCCAGCGCCGCGCCGACACCCGTGGCACCGGCGGCGCTCAGGAAGCCGCGACGTGACAACCCGGTCTTGAAGATCTCTTGGTCGTTTTGCACGGCTGCATCGTGCGTGGGGTCGTGGTCCGCTTCGCGGACGGCAGGAGAACGGTTCGTCGCGACGGGATGAACACTGGGGCACGGGTCGCGCGATTTCGCCGCGGGAGCTGGGCGAACGCCGCACCCGACGCGGCCGGACGGCCGAGCGGTGTCCTTTGTGGTCGAGCTCACCTGTGATGTGCCGTGGTGGGGCGGAGAAACACGGTGTGCTGGTCCGGACGCGCAGCGCGATTGTCCATTGTGGATCAACAAGGTCCCGGTCACCCCGGGCTGGGGTGGCACGGCACCAGGTGTCGCGGCGGAGCGCACCCGCCTCGCGGGCCCGAGTTGGTCCGTAAAGCGAAATATGCGCTTCACCTCCTGATCATGTGGTAACCGTGCATCGTTCGCGGAACACACTTAGCGTCCTCGTGTCTTCCCTCCTCAGTGCAAGGAGCAGTGCGCATGCGCAGATTCAGCCGCTGGGCCATGGTGGCCGCGGCGTTCGCCGGGGCGTCGGGTGTCGCCGCGGCCGCGGTGGGTGTCCCCACCACAGCGGGCCCGCACCCCGACGGGACCGCGACCGCGACCTATGGCTGGCACATCACCCCGGCCGGCCAGCAGATGCTGCTGGGCGAGAAGCCCTTCGGCGCCGTGCCGAGCCCGGACGGGAAGCTGCTCGCCGTCAGCAACGACGGTACGCACACGCAGAGCCTCTCCCTGGTCGACGTCGCCACGCGCGCCGTGGTGCAGCACATCGACTACGCCGCGCCCGAGGCGCTGTTCATCGGGCTCACCTGGAGCCCGGACGGATCGAAGCTCTACGCGGCCGCCGGCGGCAACGACAAGATCCGCGTGTACTCCCGGTCCGGCGAACAGCTGACCGAGCAGGCGCCGATCACGCTGCCCAAGGGCTCGTTCCCGTCCGGCATCACGACGACGCGGGACGGCAAGCGGCTTTACGTCGCCGACAACGGTTCCGGCGCTATGTCCACTGTGGACGCCACCAGTGGTCAGGTGATCAGTACGGTCGCGACCGGCCCGAACCCGTTCACCGTGGGGCTGAGCGCCGACGAGAAGACCGCCTACGTGTCCAACTGGGGCAGCAACACGGTCTCGGCCATCGATACGGCCTCGATGGCCGTGCGCGGGACGCTGACCGTCGGCAGTCACCCCACCGCCATCACCCGCAACCCCGTCACCGGTGCCGTCTATGTGGCGGTCACCGACGCCGACAAGATCGTGACCATCGATCCGGCCACGAACGCGGTGGCGAACTCGCTCGACCTGGCCCCGTATCCCGGCGCCCCGGTGGGGACCAGCCCGCAGAGCATGGCGGTCACCCGCGACGGAAAGACGATGTATGTGGCCAACGCGGGGAACAACGACGTGGCCGTTGTTTCGCTGGCCGGTGACGCGCGGCAGCCGGCCCGGGTCGACGGCCTGATCCCCACCGGCTGGTACCCCACGACGGTGACGCTGACCGGCGACGGCTCACGGCTGCTGGTCACCAACGCGAAGGGGCGCGGCGCGGGCCCGAACCCCGCCGGGCCGAATCCCACGCTGAGCGGCCTGGACTACTCGCAGTACGCCGGTTCGATGATCATGGGGACGCTGTCGGACATCGCCGTGCCGGACAACGCCCAGCTGGCGCGGTACACCACGCAGGTGCGCCAGAACGACCGGTTCACCGCCGGCCAGGGCGACGGCGCACCGCACGACGTGGTGCCCGCGCGGCCCGGTGACCCCTCGCCGATCCAGCACGTGATCTACATCGTCAAGGAGAACCGGACCTACGACCAGGTGTTCGGTTCGCTGGGCAAGGGCAACGGCGACCCGGCGCTGAACCTCTTCGGCGACGACTCCGCGCCCAACCAGCGCGCGCTGGCACGCAACTTCGTCACGCTCGACAACTTCTACGCCGACGGCGCGGTCTCGTCCGACGGCTGGGAGTGGGCGACCGGTTCGGAGTCCAACGCCTACAACGAGCACCTGTGGCCGGTGGCCTACGGCGGCCGTGGCCGGGGCGACGACGTCTACACCAACCCCGCCACCGATCCCGGCAAGATCACCGGTGACTCCCGGATCTGGGACCGCCTCGACGACGCCGGCATCTCCTACCGCAACTACGGGATGTGGGCCGGTGGGCCGTTGCCCGCCAAGGTGTTCAACACCGAGCCGCGGCTGGCCGCGCACACCGATCCGCAGTACGCGGCCCAGGACCTCACCATCACCGACAACAGCCGGATCGACGAGTGGAGCCGGGAGTTCAACCAGTTCGTCTCCGACGGTCAGCTTCCGTCGGTGGAGTTCCTGCGCATGGGTGACGACCACACCATGGGCACCACGCCGGGCGCGCTGACCCCGCAGTCCTACATCGCGGACAACGACCTCGCGGTCGGCCGTGTGGTGGACGCCGTTTCGCACAGCCCGTACTGGAAGAACACCGCCATCTTCATCACCGAGGACGACGCCCAGAACGGACCGGACCACGTCGACGCGCACCGCACCACGGCGCTGGTGGTCAGCCCCTACACCCAGACCGGCAAGGTCGACTCCACGCTCTACTCGACGGTGTCGATGATGCGCACCATGGAACTGCTCGCCGGAGTCGGTCCGCTGACCCAGTTCGACGCGGCGGCCACCCCGATGAACGCCAGCTTCACCGACCGGCCCGACTTCGCCCCGTTCAGTGCCATCACCCCGGCGCAGCCGCTGAACCAGCGCAACGGCGCGAACGCGCCGATGGCCGCCGCGTCCGCCAAGATGGACTTCAGTCAGGCGGACTCGGCACCGGAACAGCAGTTGAACGACGCGATCTGGCAAAGCGTCAAGGGGGCGGGTAATCCGATGCCCGCTCCCCAGCACACGATGACGCCGGCGACCGTGGCAGGCGACTAGCCGCGGCTCGCGGGGATCCGGCACTCCGACGGCCTGGGGCGCGGAAGCATTTTCCGCGCCCCAGGCCCTTTTCCGTTCCCGGGCGGACGAACATGGCCGTTCTTCCGTTATTTCCCTCGTTTCGCAAGCGGTCCGCCGTGTCCGACCGGGGGTCGTAGTGATCACGTTCTGTTCACTGACCGGCCATGGTTGTACCCCGGTTTTGGAAACCTCCGTCACTAGCCTGTGCTAACCATCGTTACATCAAGCTAGTAAGGGGACGCTCATGAAGACAAGGATCCGGTCGGCCGTGCTGGCCCTGGCGGCCGCGACGGCGGTGCTCGCGACCGCCGCGGGATGCGGGTCTTCCTCGTCGACCGCGGCTTCCACGGCGGCGCCACCGCTCGTGGTGTATTCCGCGCAGGGATACGCGCAGACGGTCATCGACGCGTTCCAGAAGGCGACCGGCATCCAGACCAAACTGGTCAAGGACAGCACCGGTCCGCTGTTGGCGAAGGTCGCCGCCGAGAAGTCCAACCCGCAGTGGGGTCTGCTGTGGGCGGATGGCGCCGAGGCCTTCGCCGCGCTGGACGGACAGGGCCAGCTGCTCAAGGGCTACGCCCCCGACGTGCCGCTCACGGCGGCGGGACAGTCGGTCTTCCCGCAGGACAGGAGCTACGTCCCGACCGGGATCACGCTGGCCGGCGCGGTGCTCTACGACCCCGCCAAGACGCCGAACCCGCCCACCTCGTGGCAGGAACTGCTGAGCCCGGCGTGGCGGGGCAAGGTCGGCATGCCCAACCCGTCGATCTCCGGCCCCACCTACCCGTTCGTCGCCGGAATGATGAGCCAGCTCGGCGGTGAAGACCAGGGCAAGGCGTACTTCTCCCAGCTCAAGGCCAACGGCCTGCAGGTCTTCGACGCGAACCCGGACAGCCTGCACGCGCTGACCACCGGTGCGATCCAGCTCGATCTCGCGCAGAGCTCGACCGCGTTCGCCGCGGTGGTGAAGAACCCGGGCCTGAAGGTGGCCTTCCTGAACAAGGTGAGCCTCCTGCCGAGCAACATCGGCATCGACGCCAAGGCGCCGGCCGCGGTGCAGGACGAGGCCGAGAAGTTCGCGGCGTTCACCCTCAGCCCGGCCGGTCAGCAGGCGATGCTCGCCGGGAATCCCAGTGGCGACTCGTTGTACTGGCCGCTGGTGAACGGAGTCTCGCCGCGGCAGGGCGTGCCGCCGCTCGACACGGTGGCGTACCAGACCGTCGACCCGTACGTCTGGGGACCGCGGGAGAGCGAGATCAACTCCTGGTTCACCCAGAACATCGTCAAATGACGGCGACGGACCATTCCGCTCCGGTCCCGGTCCGCACGGTTCCGTCCACTGTGGAGTCCACAGTGGACGGAACCGGGAGGCGGCGCTTCTCCTGGCGTCGCCCGGCGGCGACCTCGCTGACCCGGCTGGCCTGGTCGCTGGCCGTGCTGGCGGTGGTGCTGGTCATGCTGGCGCCGGTGCTGGGTTTCCTGCTGGTCGCGATCAGCCCGCGGGCCTTCGGGCAGGGCGACGCGTGGTTCACCCTGGCGCCGCTGGCTTCGGCGCTGTCCGGAAGCACCCTGCAGGCGCTGCTGAACACGGCGATCACCGGCGTGTGCGCCGCGGTGATCGCCACCGCGATCGGGACCGCGCTGGCGCTGCTGTTCGGGCGCACCCAGGTCCCGCTCGCGGGGTTCTGGCGGCTGGCGCTGTGGGCGCTGCTGCTGGCACCGTCCTACCTGGAAGCCCTCGGCTGGACCCGGCTCGCCGAGCGCGACGGCGTGCTCGCCGCGCTGTCCGGCACCGACATCACCTGGCTGCGCCACCTCGTCATGGGTCCGGCGGGCGTCGTCTGGGTGCTGGCCAGCCGGGGCGTGCCCTTCGCCTTCCTCGCCGTCTCGGGTGTGGTCCGCGGACTGGGCCGCGACTACGAGGACGCGGCCCGGGTGCACGGCGCCGGGCGGTGGTCGCGGCTGCGGATCACCATCGGGATGCTCGCCCCGGGGCTGTGGTCGGCGCTCGCGATCGTCTTCGCGGAGGCGATCAGCGACTACGGCGTCGGCGCGACCCTGGCGGCGGGCGCCAATTTCCCGATCGCCACCTACGCCTTGGCGGGCGCGGTGACCAACTTCCCGGCCGACTACCCGGGTGCGGCCGCGATCGGCTGGCTGCTGATGGTCCTGGTCCTGTTCGCCCTGCTGGCGCAGCGGATGGCCACCCGGGGACGCTCCTACGCGGTGCTTTCCGGGCGAAGCCGGCCGTGCCGTCCGGTCCCGCTGCGGGGTGGCCGGCGCGTGCTGGCGCTGGGCGCGTTGTGCGTTTTCTTCCTGCTGGCACTGGGCGTGCCGGCCTTCGGCACGGTTTCGGCCTCGCTGCTGGGAAACTTCGGCTCGGCCGACGCGAGTTCGTTCACCCTGCAGGCCTACCAGCAGGTGTTCGAACGGTCGGATCTGCTGGGCCCGGTGCTCCTTTCGCTGCGGCTGGCGCTGATCACCGCGACCATCGCGGTGGCGGCCGGCGCCCTGATCGCGCGGGTGCTGGCGCGTGGGGCGCGGGCCCGCCGGGGCGGGGCCGCGAGCCTGCTGGACCTGCTGATGCTCGGCGCGGTCGCGTTGCCGGCCATCGTGCTGGGCGCCGGCTACATCTTCACCTACAACCTGCCCGCGGTGACGGCTCTGGGGATCCAGCTCTACGGCACGCTCACCCTGCTCGTGATCGGCTTGCTGGCGGGCGCGCTGCCGCAGGCGTCCCGGCTGCTCATGGGCTCGTTCGCGCAGGTGCAGGATTCACTGCCGGCCGCGGCCAGGGTGCACGGCGCCGGGGCCGCGCGCGCCTGGGGCACGACGATCCTGCCGCTGCTGTCGGGCAGCCTGCTGTGGGCGTGGCTGCTCACCTTCGCCGACCGCCTGCTCGAACTTCCGCTGGCGTCGATGCTTTACCCGCCAGGGCAGGAACCCCTGGCGGTCGCCGTGACGACCCTGATCGCGGGCTACGACTTCGCCGGGGGCACCGCCGTCCTGGTGGTGGCCTGCCTCGGCATCCTCGCGGTGATCGGCGCCGCGCTCGTCCTTTTCCGGCTGCTCGCGCCCGCGGGCTGGCGACGATGGGAGCAGCGATGAACGGTTCGAGCGGTGTCGCGGTGAAGGTGAGCGGGGTGGTCAAGCGCTTCGGCACGCACACCGCGCTCGATACCGTGTCCCTGACCGCCGAGGCGGGCGAGTTCCTCGTCCTGCTCGGCCCGTCGGGTTCGGGAAAGAGCACGCTGCTGCGGGTGCTGGCCGGGATCGAACGGGCCGACGAGGGCCGGGTGATGCTCGGCGACACCCTGGTCGCCGAAGGGAACCTGCACGTGCCGCCGGAAAAGCGCGGGCTGGGCATGGTGTTCCAGGACTATGCCCTGTGGCCGCATCTCACGGTCGCCGACAACGTGGCGTACCCGTTGCGCCGCAAGCGTTCCGGTGGCGACGTGGCGGAGAAGGCCGGCGGCGCGCTGGAGAAGGTCGGTCTTTCCGGCTACGGCAAGCGGTATCCCGGCGAGCTGTCCGGCGGCGAGCAGCAGCGGGTCGCGCTGGCCAGGGCACTGGTGGGCCGGCCGTCGCTGCTGCTGTTCGACGAGCCACTGTCCAATCTGGACGCCGATCTGCGGGAGCGGCTGCGGGTGGAGATCTCGACACTGGCCCGCGAGAGCGGCGCCACGGTCGTCTACATCACCCACGACCAGTCCGAGGCCTTCGCGCTGGCCGACATGATCGGCGTGCTGGAACGGGGCAGGCTCGTCCAGTTCGACCGTCCCGAGACGGTCTACCTCTCCCCCGCCGATCCGTTCGTCGCGCGGTTCACCGGGCTCGCGGCGGATCTGCCGGGCGTGGTCGTCCGGCTGGACGGGGAGTTCGCCGTGCTCGACGGTTGCGGCCGGCGGGTCCGCGCGCGGTCGATGGGCGGCCTGGCCGCCGGGGACGCCGCACGGCTGCTCGTGCGTCCCGCCGCGACCCGGATCGTGCGCGGTGGCGACGAGCCGGCGGAGCCCGGGGACGGTGTCGTCGACGGTGTCGTCGATGGTGTCGTTCCCGGCACGATCGTCGATGTCGCTTACCGGGGCCGCGGTTACGACCACGTCGTGACCATTTCGGATGGCGTCCTGACCGGGGTGTTCGACGAGCGCGCGTGGCCGCGCGGGAGCGCGGTGCGGGTAGTGCTGGATCCGCAGGGTTGCATCGCCACTGGAGACGTCACGAACTTGATGTAACGATTGTTAGTTCTAGCATGTAGAGTCTGGATGAGCGGGTGGCGAATCCCGCGAAGGAGGTGGCGATGAACGGCGGCGCGCTGTTTCTCGCGGTGTTTCTGGCATGTGCGGTCGAGGCGGTCGAAGCGCTGACGATCGTGCTCGCGGCGGGTACCGCCCGCGACTGGCGGTCGGCGGGCGCCGGGGTGGTCTCGGCCGTGGCCGCGCTGGTGGTGCTCGTCGCGGTGCTCGGACCGGCCCTTTCGGCCGTGCCGCTGGGCGGTCTCCGCCTGATCGTCGGCGGATTGCTGCTGGTCTTCGGCCTGCAGTGGCTGCGGAAGGCGGTGCTGCGGGCCAGTGGGCTCAAGGCGCTGCACGACGAGACCGCGGCGTTCGGCAAGGAACTGGCCGCGGCCGAGGCCGCGCCGCGGGAGCGCAAGGGCGGAGTCCGCGACTGGTATGCCTTCACGTTGTCGTTCAAGGGAGTTTTCCTGGAAGGCCTCGAGGTCGCGTTCATCGTGGTGACCTTCGGCAGCAACCAGCACGCCGTTCCGCTGGCCGCGGTGGCGGCGCTGGCGGCGATCGCGGTCGTGGTGGTCACCGGGTTCGCGGTGCGTGCCCCGCTGGCCCGCGTGCCGGAGAACTCGCTCAAGTTCGTCGTCGGCGTGATGCTCACGGCGTTCGGGGTGTACTGGGGCAGCGAGGGCGCGGGTGCGGTGTGGCCGGGTTCGGACGCCGCGCTACTCGGCATCGTGCCGGCGGTCGCGCTGTTCGCGCTGGGCCTGGTCGCCGTGCTCAAGCAGATCACCGCACCGAGGACGGTGCCCGCACGCGTCGAGGAGGCGTAGATGGCAAGGCTCCGCAGGTTTCTGGCGTTCTGGTACGACTTCGTCGTGGGTGACGACTGGCGGGTGGCGGTCGCCGTGGTGGTGGCGCTCGCCGTCACCTTCGGCGTGAGCCAGGCCGGTGTGGCGTCGTGGTGGATCCTTCCGGTCGCGGTGGTCCTGGTGCTGCCGCTGAGCGTGTGGCGGGTGGCGCGCAAGCGCTGAGCGCCCCGGAAATCCCCGTCGGAGCCGGTGAGCCGCGAGCGGCTTACCGGCTTTCCGCCTCCTCCGCGTAGACGCGGTTCGCGTATTTCTCCAACGCCAGTTCGCAGCTTTTCAGCGCTTCCTCGGCGGTGGCCCGGCCCGGCGCGCCGAATACGTCGCGCAGCGCCACCTTGCCGAACCAGTTGCGCAGTTTCGTGAGGTCTTCCTCGTTCTCTTCCAGTTCCGCGTAGGTGAAATGGTCGGCGTGGTACTCCTTTTCCAGCTGACCGTGGAAGTCCTGGCATTTGTCGACGATTTCCTCGTACTCGTCGTCGCGGGCGGCCTGGAAGGCGGCAAGCACGTCCTGCTCACCGGAGAGCACCGCGCAGGAGAGCAGCACCGCCGTGCCCGACATGTCCAGGATCTCGTGGCGCAGCTTGCGCAGGGCCCGTTCGTTGGACGGGCTCGCGGGCAGTGCCGCCGCCGAGTTCTGCAGGTAGATCGCCCCGAGCCCCTTCAGGCGCCGCCAGACGGCCGCGCGCAGCCGGGTCGGCTCCGAGGGCACGCGGTAGATCAGCAACAGCCAGGGCACCTCGTCGCCGGGCTTGTCCGGTTCGTGATGTGTAGCGGGCACACCTCAAGTCTGCCCTTCACCGGCCCCGCCCGGCGATCCGGCCATCCTCCCGGGGTGAAGTGGATCATGGTGCGGGCGTCGGCACGACTCTGGGATGATGGTCTCCATACGCAGCGTGGCGGGCCCTCCTCCTCGGTCGAAAGGATCTGATCCGTGGCGAATCCCGGTGATCTCGGCGATCTCCTCGTCCTCGACGGCGAGTACATCCAGAATCCCTCGGAGCTGGAGGCGAAGCTGCGGATCGAATCGCCCGTCCGGCCCGTCTGGCTGCCGCAGCAGTCGCGCGCCTGGCTGGTCACCCGCTACGCCGATGTCCGGGAGATCCTGACCAGCCCACGGGTCAGCAAGGACTCGGTCCGGGCGACCGAGCTGCTGCGGAACTTCCTGCCCGAAGACGCGCCGGGGCTCGACCCGGTCCACCGGGCACTGGAAGCGAACATGCTCAACACCGATCCCCCCGACCACATGCGGCTGCGCAAGCTCGTGGGCCGGGCGTTCACCGGCCGGGCCGTGGCCCGGCTGCGGCCCCGGATCGAGGCCGTCACCGACGAGCTGCTCGACGCGATGGCCGGCCGGGCCGAGGTCGACCTCATCGCCGCGTTCGCGGCGCCGCTGCCGATGACGGTGATCTGCGAACTGCTCGGCATCCCGGAAGGCGAGCGGGACCGGTTCTTCGAATGGACGAGGATCACGGTCACGGCACCGCATCACCCCCGGCTGGCGGAGGCGAGGGAGGAGTTCGCGGCCTACCTCGTCGATCTCATCCGGCGCAAGCGCGCCGAGCCGGCGGAGGACCTGCTCTCGGAGCTGATCGCGGTCTCCGACGAGGGTGACCGGCTCTCCGAGGACGAACTCGTCTCGATGACGATGCTGCTGGTGATCGCCGGGCACGACACGACGATCAACCTCATCGCGAACGGGGTACTGGCGTTGCTGGCCGAACCGCGGCAGTACGCCGCGCTGCGCGAGGATCCGGACCTGGTGCCCACCGCCGTCGAGGAACTCCTGCGCTACGCCGGACCCGTGCACATCGCGACCCTGCGGTTCACCGCGGAGCCCATCACCGTGGGCGGAGTGCGGATTCCCGAAGGGGAGTTCGTCGCGCTGTCCCTGACTTCGGCGAACCTGGACGCCGAGCGCTTCGAAGATCCGGAGGTGCTCGACGTGCGCCGGCCCGGCGGTGGGCATGTGGCCTTCGGCCACGGCATCCACCACTGTGTCGGCGCCCCGCTGGCCCGCTTGGAGGCCCAGATCGCGCTGGGCCGCCTGGCGGCTCGTTTCCCGGACCTCCGGCTCGCCGGGGAACCCGGGGCGCTGAAATGGCGGTCGAGCACGCTGTTCCGTGCGCTGGAGACCCTGCCGGTTTTCCCGCGCTGACCCCGGTTTTCCCGCTGCTCGGGGGATTTTTCGGGCTGCGCGGCGGAGATCGCCGTCGTCAGCAGGCCCGCTCGTACTCGACCTGATCGACGGGATTGCCGTTGCCGTAGTCGAAGGCGCGGGTGGCACCGGACTCGGTGAAGCCGGACTTGGTGTAGAAGCGACGGGACTGCGGAGTGTCGCGCAGCGTCCACAGGTGTACCCGGGCGAAGCCGTCGTCGCGCAGGCGGCGCAGCGTTTCGGTCATCAGCGCGGCGGCGATTCCACGGCCCCAACCGTCTGGGTGACCGTAGAAGCTGTAGATCTCGCCGAAGCCGGGCCGGCTGGGGGACGGGCGAAAGAAGCACAGCGCCAGGGGGCGGTCATCGAGGAGACCGAGCAGGATCGTTCCCGCACCCTCGGCGATCCGCGCGTGCCACCGCCCGCGCCGGTCCTGGATGGCCCGCGCCAGGAACTCCGGCTCGAAGAACGGGGCGTGGGACGGTTCCCAGGCCGCCGCGTGGATCTCGCCGAGCACGGGCACGTCGGCCGGGCCTGCCCGGCGAACCTCGATCATCCGGGCACGGTAATCCCGGGCCGGGCGTGACCGCGTCGTGCGATCAGGGGTGATTCGCCGGGCGGTCACCGACGCGGATCCAGCCCCGTTCGGCGGCGAGCAGGGCCGCCTGGAAGCGGGTGCGGGCGCCGAGCGCGTCCATCACCGCCGTGACGTGTTTCTGCACCGTCCGCCGGCTGGTCCGCATGACGCGGGCGATCGACTCGTCCTTGAGGCCGGCCGAAAGCAGGGTGAGCACCTGCCGCGCGCGCTCGTCGAGTTCGCCGGGTTCGGTCGGTTCGGCGTCCGCGGTCAGCGGCACCGCGCGCGCCCACATGCTGTCGAACAGCGCCATCAACGCGTCCAGCAGCGACGACGCGTGGACCACGAGTGCGCCCGAGCCCGGGGTGTCGGGCTTCAGCGGCACGAAACCGAGGGTGCGGTCGACCACGGCGAGCTTGATCGGCACACCGGCCAGTGCCCGGGCATCCTCGCCCATCGCGAGGCTTTCCCGGAGCACGGAATGCGTGACTTCCTCGGTCAGCGCGTCGCTGTCGTAGATCGCGCGCCAGTGCACACCGCGCCGGATGGCGAGTTCCTGGGCGCGCAGGGAGTGCGGAGCGTCGTCGTTGTCCGCCACGTACGGCGGTTTCGTGAGCGCCGCGAAATCGTGTTTCGCGGTCTGGATCAGGTGCAGGTAGTAGCGCACGACCCACTGCCGCCCGACGATCACCTCCACCAGATCGGCGGCCGAGCCCTCACCGGCGGCGAGCCGGAACTCCTCCTGCAGCTCCTTGGCGAACCTCCGCACCTGGGCCAGTTCGTCCGTGCGGCGGCCGACGAGGGTGTCCAGCGCGAGTTCCGGCGGGCTCGCCAGGTAGCCGCGCGGCGTCGTCGGGGTCCGGGTGACCAGGCCGTTGTCCTCCAGCGCGCGCAACGCGGACCGCCCGGCCGCGACCGTCACCCCGAGCGCCTCGCCGATCTCCCGGACCGACCGGCTGCCGCCCTCGCCGATCAGGTAGCGGTAGATCCGCTCGTGCAGCGGGCCGATACCGACCTCGCCGAGCCGGGGGGAGAACTGCGCGGCCGGGGCGCCGCCCGGGTTGTTGATCATGGCTAACCCTACGTCGCTTCTGCTACCACCGTGTTTCGTTGCCTGGTGGGGACTTCTCATCTGCGCAATTGCCCGAAGGCGCTGCCGCGGAAGGCTTGTCTGGCCCGCGGTGACCTCGGAGAGTGACGCAGACATGCCGCATGCCATTCGCGAGAGGTGAGGTTCACATGCGTCCAAGACCCATCGCGGGGCTGGGGGCCACGGTACTGACGATGGCGCTGGCTGTGGCGCTGACGGGCCTGGCGGTCGCGCCGCCGGCGTCCGCGTCGGCCGGTAGCCCGCCGGCTCCGGGGGGATCGACGACCGTCGCGCTGCCCAACGGGGACAAGGTCACCTACGACACCCACGGGAACGGCACGCTGACCAGTGCCGACGGCACGACGACCCGGCCGTACCCGGTGTCGCCGGTGTCCGGTCACACCGCCTTCGGCGACATCGGCCAGCCCGACGCCGCGGGCGTGGCGCGGGCCGCGGCCGCGGCCACGCGCAAGCCCTATGTCAGCGACCAGCTCGTGATCGGGCTGGCCGGCACGGCGGCCACCGGCGCCTCGATTCCCGGTGCCCGCACCGAGTTCGGCGTTCCGGCCGCCCGGACCGCGGTGACCTCGAACCCGGCGGTGAACGCCGCACTGGGCAAGGTGCACGCGGACGCGCTGTGGCCCGCGATGGGGACCGCGCCGGCACCGGCCGGTGCTCCGCCGACCGACGTCGCCGGCACCTACGTCGTTCACCTCACCGGGGTCGACGCGAACACCGCGGCCAAGGAACTGAGCGGTACCAACGGAATCGCCTTCGCCGAGCCCGATGCGTTCGTGAGCACGATGAACAGCGGCGGTCAGCCACTGCCGTCGTGGGTGAGCGGGTCGGTGTCCCAAGCGGGTTCCGCGCACCCCGCCCAACTCGCCGCCCCGGCCTCCAGCGCGCCCACCGGTGTGCCCGCCAATGCGGGCGTGACCTCCTCGCTGCAGTCCTACCTGAACACCAACGGCGTCGACGCGCTCGGCGCGTTCGCCGATGACGCGAGCCTGCTGCACCAACTGCCGGGCAGCGGCGAGATCGTCACCAACGTGTCCCTCGGCGACCTGACCGACGCGGGCATGGCCGCCGCGGGAGACCCCTACGTCCGCAACTACGGCCCGGACTCGGTGATCCGCGACGGTCAGCGGTACCTGGATTTCCCCTCGCTACCGCTGATTCCCGCCTACACCGCCGACGACGCGGGCAATCTCGACCCGACCGGTTCCGTCGAGGGCGTCGACCCGCGCCTGGACGAGGTGCTGCTCGACTTCTCGATGATGGCGCCGCTGCCGCACGACCAGCAGCGGCCGGGCGCGCAGGGCAGCGCGGAAACCGACCTGCTGGGCATCGCGCCCGGGGCGCGGTACCGGCTGGTGGTCCCGCAGCAGGAAACCGAGTCGAACATCGCCTCGGCGTTCCTGGCGGCGGCCGACCAGACACCGAAACCGGACGTGATCACCGCCAGCATCGGCTTCGGCACCGACTCGATCGGTTACCCCGGCCGGTACCTGGAGGACGACCCGCTGATGAACTCGGTGATCGACCAGGTGGTGCGCAAGGGCATCGTCGTGGTCATCTCCGCCAACGACGGGACCCGGCTCGGCCTGCCGGTCGCGATCGGCCCGGACGGCGGCAGCACCCCGACCGAGGTGGCCACCCCCGGCGCGCGCACGACGAACATCGCCGACGACCAGCTGTCCACCACGCCGACCGTGGTGACCGATTCCGGCGCGATCGACGTCGGCTCGACGACCACGGACGACACGCTGGCCTCCGGCGCCTCCTCGGTCGGCGCGTACCCGGAGACACGGTATGACGGCGGGGCGGACTTCTCGTCCGGGTTCGGCAGCCGGGTCGATCTCGCCGCTCCCGGCGACAACCTGCCCGCCCTGATGCACCTGTGCGACGGCACCTGCGCCTCGCCCAGCGACGTGACGATCGAGCTCAACGGCGGCACCTCGGCCTCGGCTCCCGAAGTGGCCGCCGCGGCCGCCGACGTGCTGCAGGCGGCCAAGGCCACCGGCCGGTCGCTGACCCCGGCCCAGGTGCGCGACGTGCTCGAGCGCACCGGACGCCCGCTGACCCAGACCCCGCAGACCGACCAGCCGCTGCGGATGGGCACCCAGCTGGACGTGACCGCGGCCGTGGAATCCGTGCTGGCCACGAAGTTCCCGCTGCCGACCACCGCGGTGCGGATGTCGGTGGCGCAGCGCCAGGAGATCGGCTCGCTGGGCGCCTCCTTCGTGGAGGAGACCGATCCGAACGCGATCGACCTGTCCGGTCCGCTCGACCAGCTCAACCGGCCCAGCGGGCAGGACGAGACCGCGCCGATCACCTTCGGCCTCGACCTGACCGGCGCGCACCAGCCGGGGTCGCAAGCCCTGCGGTACCGGCTGCTCGCCGGCACGCACGGCGTCATCCCGGCGGCGGGCCCGAGCGTCCGGGTCACCCCGGCGCAGTTGTTCGCCGCGGCGGGAGAGCCGCTGGTTTCGCCCGACAGCCACACTTTCAGCGTCACGTTCCAGGCCTACCGGGGCGCGGAGGTGGTGGCCTCGGCCACCCGGTCGCTCACCTTCGGCGCCGACGACGGCACCTCGGAGGAGGCGCTCGCGCCCACGGCGCCGGGCTCGGTCCCGTTGGGACAGCCGGTATCCGTCAGCTACGACCTGACCGGTGTGCGGAACCTGTCCTCGCCGAAACTCGTGCTGTCCTCGGTGGGGCACTGGACTCCCAACGGCGGCGGTGACTTCTTCCGGGCCCAGTACTCCGTGCCGCTGACCGCGACCCGGGGCACGGTCACCATTCCGGCGTCCGCGTTCGACGCCGGGGGCGCGGGCATCTACGGCGTCGGCATCGAGCAGGCCACGGCCTACGGCGGAATCGGGATCTACGGTCAGTTCCGGGCGATCCGCGTCGGCCCGGACGCCGGCCAGCGGCCCGCGGCACCGACGCTGGCGGTTCCCGGCGCGCCCGCGGGACACGCGGCGGTCGTGCTCCACTCGGCACCCGCGGTCACCCTCGGCTGGGACGCCCGCAATGTCGCGGGTGCCACCGGGGCGGCGATCGAGATCTCCTCGCCCGCGCCGACCCTGTACGGCTCGATGAACACCTTCACCAATCCCGACGGCAGCGGCCGCGACGACAATGGTGTGGACCACCCGTCGACGCTCTACCAGGCCCTGCCCGGCGGAGCGGCGGGCAGCACCACGCTGGATCTTGTCCAACTCGGACTCCCGGACAGCCTGGAGTACTCGGTGCGGATCGTGCCGACCCGGGCGGGCCGGCCGATCGGGCAGGCCTCCCCGTCGTCGTTCCTCGAATTCGACGACGGAGCCACGGTCGCTTCGGGGCAGGTCCAGAACTTCACCCTCGCCCGGGGAACCGCGTACCTGTCGACGGCACAGTTCGGTCCCGGCACCGACGCGCTCATCGCACTCGACGACACCCAGGTCGAGCGCTACGACACGGCGACCGGGCAACTCGGCGGGGCGCTCGGCGACAGCACCGCCGGACACCAGATCGACGACGTCGTCGGCACCGACCCGGCGCTGAACCGGACTCTGGTGGCCACCGTGCCGTTCGACACCTTCGACGGGCCATCGGTCGAGGAGTTCGACAGCACCACCGGCTCCCCGGTCGCCACGGTGAAGTTCCCGGTCACCGGCACCGATCCGCTCTACTTCGACTCCGGCAAGATCGATCCGCAGCGGCACCGCGCGGCGCTGGTGACCTACGAACCGGTCCGGGGCATCAGCCAGGAGTGGACGTTCGACCTGCGGACCGGTCAGCTCAGCGCGCCGCTGACGCTGAACGACTCGAAGATCATGAACCGGGCGTTCTACGGTCTGGACATCGACTCCGCGACCGGTGACGTCTTCGTCGCCACGACGGGGGCGATGGGCCCGTGCCTGAGCGGGCGCGTCGGCTCCGCGCTGGTCCGCGTGGACCCGACGGCGGGCACGGTCAGTCCGAGCGTGTCGCTGCCGAACTGCAGCTCCGGCGTCCTCGCCGACGGGACGGGCACGAACGTGGACGTCCTGTTCGGCGCGGTCGAACCCGACCCGGAGAGCGGGAACTTCCCGACCGGCCAGTGGCGGGTGGCCGGCCAGCAGACGCTGCAGGTCGGCACCGGGACCGACACGGGCGCGCGCGGGCCGATGTGGCCGGTGCTGGACGGCACGCACGGGATCGCGGTCGTCGCGCACCTGTACGAGCAGAACACGGGATCGGACAACAACGCGATGAGTGAGCTCGACACCGTCGATCCGGCCACCGGGAAGATCCTGTCCCGCTCGGCGATGGTCAACCTGGTGAACTCGACGGTGAGCACGCAGAACTTCGAGTTCACCGCCAACGCCGGAATCCAGCTCGATCCGGCCACCCGGACCGCGTGGGTGGTCGACCCGTACGCCGACGGGCTGGAACGCCTGCACTACTGACCGGTGCTCGTCGAGTGGTGTGTTCCTTTCGGGGAGCGCACCACTCGACGCGGCTCGGTGCACTGCTGCCGTGCTTGGCCGCCGGCCGAGCCGCGGCGCGATCAACCGGCGGGTGTCGTCCAGGATCTGCTCGTAGTCGTGGTGCGTGAATTCGTAGGGCAGTTCGAGCCGTGACTCCGCAACGGTGTCCAGGACGGCATCCGGGTGGAGCCGGTCCAGGATCTCCTCCCGCCGCCGTACCGGATCCGGTCGGCCGGCCCGGGGAGCAAGTATCCAGTGGCGGCTGGCATCAGAGCAAGGGCGGCAACCGCCGTTGTCACTTGTCTTTTTCGAATTTCCACCATTTTTTCTTTTTGCCGTATCCGC
>DASSAD010000250.1:0-3780 GCA_035685725.1 Amycolatopsis sp.
CGACCTGGCACTGGGCGCGATCGGCGCCGTGGTGCTGGTCGACACCCGGCGCCTGGCCGACGCGTTCCCCTCGATCGACTTCTTCGAGAACCGGAACCTGCCCTACATCGTGGCGATCAACTGTTTCGACCGGTTGCTGCATCACCAGATCGACGACGTCCGGGACGCGCTGACCATCTCCGAATCCGTGCCGATCATCGCCTGTGACGCCCGGGAGCGGGAGTCGGCCAAGCAGGTGTTGATTTCCGTGGTGGAGCACGCGATTTCGCGTGACAGCGCGTTGCAGCCAGGCTGACCGCGAGGGCGCGGTCAAGCCGGTACGGCCGTTGGAGTGAAAGGAAGAGATCAGGCTTCACAGTGGGTCGACAACGCCGCTGGGAGGAATACCCTGTCAGCGACCGCGACGACGATTCGATCGGCAGGAGGGAACAGTGACGGTGCCGGCATACCCGTCGGGCAGCTTCGGCTGGCTGATCACCGATTTCGTCCGCAGGGTTCCCGGTGCGGCGCATGCCGTGGTGGTATCCGCGGACGGGCTGTTGCTCGCGCGCTCCGACGGGCTGCCCAAGGATCGCGCGGATCAGCTCTCCGCCGTCGCTTCCGGCCTGATCAGCCTCACCTTCGGTGCGGCACGCTGTTTCGAGGCGGGCGCGGTCAACCAGACCGTGGTGGAGATGGAGCGGGGCTACCTGTTCCTGATGTCGATCAGTGACGGCTCCTGCCTCGCCGTGCTGGCCGCGCCGAACTCCGACATCGGCACCGTGGCCTACGAGATGACGCTCCTGGTGGATCGCGTGGGGCAGCAGATGACACCGGAACTGCGTGTCCAGCTCCAGGGCGGGATGCGGTAGCGAGTGGTGAAGGAATCCTTGTCGAACGGCCCGGACGGTGCTGCCCTCGATGCGCCCGTCGATCCGTGGGAAGCGCTCCACCAGGGCCTGGACCGGGAGAAGGTCGATTCGCCGTCCCGGTTCGTGCTGAACAAGTCCGCGGTGTTGTTGCCGGTGCGGGTGCCCGGTGACGGCCCGCACGGGTTCGGGCGGGCGCCGGCGCCGACGGAGCCGCCTCCCGCGAGGGCTCCGCAAGCCCCGGCGTTCACGGCCGCGAGCGCGCCCCCGCCCGCCTCGGCGGAACCGGAGGCGACGGTCGTGCCCGCCCCGCAGCAGCAGGCCGGCGGCCGGCACCGGATGCTGATGCGTCCCTACGCGCGTACCCGCGGACGAACCCGGCCCGACTACGAGCTCGCGCTCGAGGCGCTGGTCTCCACCAGTGACCGGGGGCGCCGCTACGAGGGCGCGGTTTCGGTGCAGCACCGGCGCATCTGCGACCTGTGCTGTGTCGCGACCCGTTCGATCGCCGAGATCGCCGCGCTTCTGGTGCTGCCGCTGAACGTGGTGAAGGTGCTGGTCAGCGACATGGACAGCCTGGGCCTCGTGCGGATCCACCAGCCCGGCCTCAGCTTCGGCGACAGGTCGTCCCGCGAGTTCATGGCCCGCGTTCTCCACGGTCTCCGTTCGCTGTAGGCGCTTTCCCGCCGGGTCAGTCCTCGACGAGGGCCGCGGAGGTGATGCGGTGCAGGGGAAAGCGCTGGTCGTCGGTGCTCATCAGGATCCCGCCGCCGATGCTCGCCGGGGTGAGGATGCGCTGGCTCGCCGTGCCGTGTGAGTCGACGAAGCCGATCCACACCTCGCGCTGCTCCCGGCTCGCTCGGGCGAGCAACGCCATGGTCGCCGCGGTGTCCGAGCCTCCGCCGCCGGCGGGTAACCGCACTTGGTGGCCTTTTCGGCGGGTCGCCGCGTGGTCACCGGCACGCAGTTGCGTGATCACCACCGCCAGCTGGTCCGGCTGGACCACCGGTTCGGCGAGCACCCGGCGGGTGCTTCGGGGCCTCGCCGGGATCCGCCGGCCACCCGGGCGCAGGTCGAGCACCCGGCCGTCGGGGCCCTCCGCGGCCGGGGCGAACCCGGCGGCGCGCAGGCCGTCCATGACCTCGGCCAGCGGATAGGGGCTGACCGCCACGGTGGGCGCGATCCGGCGCAGTTCGTGGTCGGCGGCCACCGACGTGCCCAGCACCTCGGCCAGCAGCACCTCGTCGTCGCAGCGCAGGAACGACCCGGCCGCCCCGCCCCGCAGGCGTCCGTGGCGCCGGGCGACATCGTCGATGAGGTAGCTCAGCGACTGCGGCACCGCGGTCGCCGAACGGGTGCGGAACAGCTCGTGCAACTCGTCGGCGGTGCGGCCGGCGTCGAGAGCGCGACGCACCGAAGCCTCGGTGACGCGGTAAACCGTGGCGTGCCCCGAGGACTCGACGTCGGCCACGGATTTGAGCTCGGTGGCCAGTCCTGGCTCCAGCTGTCCGGGCGCGATCACCGTGAGGTCCGCCTGGACCAGGACATGGTCGATCGGTTCGGGCATCGCCGCCACCATCGCCGACAGCGCCTCGGACCGGTCGTCGGCGAGCAACGCCCTGGTCGCCCGCGACACCGCGCCGAGCGCGATGACACCGATCGCCGCCGCTTCCGCCAGCGTCCAGCGCACGGTGTCGTCCCGGAAGTGCCCGCCGCGCCGCGGGGCGCGCCAGGCCAGCACCGCGACCAGTTCCTCGCCGGCCTTCACCCCGGTCCCGGCCGGGAGGTCGCCGAGCGCGGCGAGCACCCGGCGTCGCGCCATCGGCGCCAGCGGTCGGCGCAGGTCGTCGGCCAGCGGCACCATCGGTTTGTCCTTGGCGTCGCGCTGCCCGGCGAGGCCCGGCAGCCGCGGCAGGTCGAGCCAGGCCTGGGCGAGGGTGAGCCAGCGCGCGCCCGGCGCGGAGGCCAGCCACGAGTCGGTCAGCGTGGTGGGCACCCATTCCGGCGTGGTGTTCTGACTGTCCGCCACCAGCCCGGCACCGGCGGCGAGTTCGACGAGCAGCGCGGCACGGTCGTCGTCCACCTCGAGCTCGCGGGCCAGCCTGCGCAGCTCACGCACGCCGAGGCCGCCGGACTTGAGCACCGGCGGCGGCTGCTCGGACCACAGGGTGAGCAGGGATTCCGTCTGGCGTAAGAACTCCAGCGCCTCGCCCGCGGCCGCTTCGTCCACAGTGGAGGATTGGTGCGGGTTGGTGGGCAGCTCGGGCTCGCGCAGTGCCCCGGGGGAGCACGACCGTCCCGCGCGCAGCCTGATCCCGATCTCCCGCGGCAGCTCCACCGTCTGGCCGTCGCGGCGCAGCAACAGACCCCGGGCCAGCAGCCGCTGGATCGGGGTGACCGCCTCGTCGAGGGGAATCATCGCGCCGGCGTCCCGGGTCTGGCCCACCGGCGAGCCCGCCGCCAGGGTGGCCAGCACCGCGCGCTCGTCCGCACCGATCTCGTCGAGGTCGGCGTGGGCCAGTTCCGGCACGGAGGCACCGAGCCCGGCCGGGAACGGGCCGATCAGCTCCCGTGCCACCGGGACCAGGCGGACCGCGTCGTCGGGGCCCCAGGCGATCGCCCGCCCCCGCAGGCGGTCCAGCGCCGGGCGCGGGTCGGTACCGAGCAGCCCGGCCAGAGCGTCCGCCGGCACCGCTTCGGTGTCGGCGTCGGTGAGCAGCAGCGCGTCCACTGTGGCGAGCGTGAAGGTGTCGAGGTCTTCGAGCGCACGGGCCAGTGAGCCGGCACTGCTCGCGCGGGTGGCGAGCACCGTGCTGTCGGCGGGCGGTGGGGTGGCCAGGTCTCGCCTGGCCTGCAGCAACGCGGCCAGCTCGTCGTCGGACTTCGAACGCAGCCAGTCCGCCAGAGAGGTCGCGGGCATCACAGCCGAGAA
>DASSAD010000251.1:0-2193 GCA_035685725.1 Amycolatopsis sp.
AGGTTGCATGCCGGACACCGGTGGTAGTGCCGAAACTCCCATCCCGGCGGCAGCCGAGAATACCGGGGCCGGACGACGGCAGACCGGGCAGGCACATGCCGATGAGCGACGTTTCCGGATCTACACGCTGACCGTGCTGACGGTCGGCATCGCGGCGGCCGTCGCCGTCTCGGCGCTGTGGCTGCCTTTCCACGGCGGCCTCAACCTGTGGTGGATCGGACCAGTGCTCGCGCTGTCCTTCCTGCTCGCCGAGCAACTGGGCATCAACGTCGACGTGCGCAGCGGCATCTCGTGGACCATTTCCTTCACCGAGATCCCGCTCGTGATCGGGTTCTTCGTGGCGCCCTTCGAGGTGGTGCTCGCCGCGCACCTGGTCGCGGGCATCACCACCCTGGTGGTCCGGCGTGTTTCGGGCCGGGTCCTCTACAACGCCGGTGCCTTCCTGTTGGAGGTGACCAGCGCGTTCGCCGTCGCTGGTCTGGTCCAGCGCATCCTGGGCGACGCCACCATGACCTGGCCCGCCGCACTCGCCGGGACGCTGACCGCGCCGCTGGCCAGCACCCTGCTCGCGCTGGCGGCGGTCCGGGTGCTGCGCCGCCGGATGCGCATCGGCACCGCGCTGCGGCTGACCGGCCGGATTCTGGTCGTCGGGTTCGTCAACGCCTCGGTGGGCCTGAGTGGTTACCTGGTGATCGCCGGCACGAGTCATGCCTGGCCGCTGGTGCTCGCGGTGTTCCTCGGACTTTCCGCGCTTTATTGGGCGTATTCGGATCTTTTGCGCGAACAGCGTGATATGGAAGCGCTTTCCGATGTCAGCCTCATGGTCGCGCGTTCCGGCCAACAGGCCGCCGCCCGGCCGGCCACCGGTGTCGACGACCTGGCCGGCGGAGTGGACGTCGGTGAATGGGCGGCGATGGCCGAGCGAATCAAGGACCAACTTTCGGCGGCCAGAATCGTGCTCCGTCTCCGGCTCGAAGCGACCGCCCCGATGCGCACCGTCGTCGCGGGTGAGCCGCTTCCGGCCGGCGAGGCCGGAAGCGAGAACGCCGAGGACCCGCTGCTCCGGCTGCCGGGCTCGCACGTCCGGCACTTCCGCATCACCGAGGCGAAGTCCGACGTGGCGAACGCGCTGCTGGACCGGGGTGCGCAGGAGGCGCTCGTCGTCCCGCTGCGCAGCGCCAACCAGTTGCTCGGTGTCGTCGAGGCCCATGACCGGCTGTCCCGCTGGCGTGGCTTCGGCAAGTACGACGTGCAGCTGCTCGGCACCATGGCCAGTCACCTGGCGACCGCCCTGGACAACCGCCGCCTCCTCGCCACCCTGCGCCACGAGGCCTACCACGACCCGCTGACCGGACTGCTGAACCGGTCGGGGTTCCGGCAGGTCATCCGCGAGCCGGTGCGCGCCCGCAAGGACGTCGCGGTGCTCCGGGTCGACCTGGACGTCGTTTCGACGGTCAGCGACGCGCTCGGTTACGTGTGGGCCGACCGGCTCGTCATCGCCGCCGGGCGGCGGATCCGGGACGCGCTCGGGGCCGACGTGCCGCTCGCGCGGCTGGAAGGCGCCTCGTTCGGGGCGCTGCTGCTCGGGTCGCAGGCGCCCGAGGCGCAGGAGACCGCGGTGCGGCTGCGCGCCGAGTTGTCCGCGCCTTATCCCGTCGACCGGCTCACCGTCGAGGCCAACGCGATGGTCGGCTACGCGATGCCGGCCGGGGAGGGCGACTGCGAGTCCACCGACGTGGACACGTTGTTGCAGCACGCGGACGTCGCGGTGCGGGCCACCCGGGGTGGCGAAGAGGTCCGCGCCTACGTGCCGAGCATGGGCCAGATCTTCCTGCGGCGTTTCCAGATGGTCACCCAGTTCCGGCAGGCCATCGAGGAGGGACAGGTCAGCGTCCACTACCAGCCCAAGATCTCCTTGCCGAGCAAGCACGTGCTCGGCGTAGAGGCGCTGGTGCGCTGGCAGCATCCGGAGTTCGGGCGGCTCGACCCGGACGAGTTCGTGCCCGCGGTCGAGGCGGCCGGGCTGGTCGGCGTGCTCACCGGCTTCGTGCTGGAACAGGCGCTGATCCGGGTCCGCAAGTGGATGGACGAGGGGCTGCGGATGTCCGTGGCGGTGAACCTGTCCGTGCGCAGCCTCGCCGACGTGGAGTTCCCCAGCAAGGTGGTGGAGGCGCTGCGGCGCTTCGACGTGCC
>DASSAD010000252.1:0-3645 GCA_035685725.1 Amycolatopsis sp.
GCACACGATCGTCGGCGCGGGCGCGACCGGCGAGGGCGCGATGGACGCCGGCAACATGATCAAGCCGATGCTCGCCAGGGGCGAGCTGCGCATGGTGGGCGCCACCACGCTCGACGAGTACCGCCAGCACATCGAGAAGGATGCCGCGCTGGAGCGCCGTTTCCAGCAGGTGCTGGTCGGCGAGCCCTCGGTGGAGGACACCATCGGCATCCTGCGCGGGCTCAAGGAGCGCTACGAGGTCCACCACGGGGTGCGGATCACCGACGCGGCACTGGTCTCCGCGGCCACCCTGTCCGACCGCTACATCACCGCCCGGTTCCTGCCGGACAAGGCGATCGACCTCGTCGACGAGGCCGCATCGCGGCTGCGCATGGAGATCGACTCCCGGCCGGTCGAGATCGACGAGGTGGAGCGCGCGGTGCGGCGGCTGGAGATCGAGGAGATGGCGCTGGCGAAGGAAGAGGACATCGCCTCGCAGGAACGCCTCGCGGCGCTGCGCGCCGAGCTGGCCGAGAAGCGCGAGGAACTGGCCGCGCTGACCACGCGCTGGCAGAACGAGAAAGGCTCGATCGAGAAGACGCGCGATCTCAAGGAGCAGCTGGAACAGTTGCGCGGCGAGGCGGACCGCGCCGAGCGCGACGCCGATCTCGGCCGGGCCGCCGAGCTGCGCTACGGCAAGATCCCCGCGCTGGAGAAGGAACTCGCCACCGCCCAGGAGAGCACGGCCGCGCGGGCCGCGGTCATGCTCAAGGAAGAGGTGGGCGCGGACGATGTCGCCGACGTGGTGAGCGCGTGGACCGGGATCCCCGCCGGCCGGCTGCTGGAGGGCGAGACCGGCAAGCTGCTGCGGATGGAAGAGGAACTCGGCCGCCGCGTGGTCGGCCAGCCGGACGCGGTGACCGTGGTGTCCGATGCGGTCCGCCGCACCCGGGCCGGCGTCGCCGACCCCGACCGGCCGACCGCATCGTTCCTGGTCCTCGGCCCGACCGGGGTCGGCAAGACCGAGCTGGCCAAAGCGCTGGCGGAGTTCCTGTTCGACGACGAGCGCGCGATGACCCGCATCGACATGAGCGAGTACTCCGAGAAGCACTCGGTGGCGCGGCTGGTGGGCGCACCGCCCGGATACGTCGGCTACGACCAGGGTGGTCAGCTGACCGAGGCGGTGCGGCGCCGCCCGTACTCGGTGGTGCTGCTCGACGAGGTGGAAAAGGCCCACCCCGACGTGTTCGACGTGCTGCTGCAGGTCCTCGACGACGGACGGCTGACCGACGGCCAGGGTCGCACGGTCGACTTCCGCAACGTCATCCTGGTGCTCACGTCGAACCTGGGCTCGCAGGCCATCGCGGACCCCTCACTCGACGAGCGGCAGCGCCGCGACGCCGTGCTCTCGGTGGTGCGCCAGAGCTTCAAGCCGGAGTTCCTGAACCGGCTCGACGACATCGTGGTGTTCCACTCGCTCGACACCGAGCAACTGACGTCCATTGTGGACATCCAGGTCGCCCGGCTGGCGCAGCGGCTGGCCCAGCGGCGGCTGACCCTGGAGGTCACCGAAGGCGCCCGTGAGTGGCTGGCGCTCAACGGGTTCGACCCGATCTACGGGGCGCGGCCGCTGCGGCGGCTGGTGCAGTCGGCCATCGGCGATCAGCTGGCGCGCAAGCTGCTCGCCGGCGAGATCCGCGACGGCGACACCATCCGGGTCGACGTCCCGGAGTTCGAAGCGGGCGAGAACCTCACCGTCGAAGCGGTGTAGGCCACCCGTTCCGTGGCGTGGCGTGGCGCCGCCGGACGCGGCGGTGATCAGGAGCGAGCCCGGCGCCCCCGCCGGGCTCGCCGCCACCCAAGAGAGTGACGCCGACACGGCGCGCTGACCTTGGCCAGGGCCGCCGGGGCGATACCCTGGCTTCCGTGGGTATTCCGGCGTGGGTCTTCTTCGTCATCGCCGCCGTCGCACTGGTGGCCGGGTTGGTGCTGCTCGCCGCCGACCGAACCAGAGAAGGCTCGCGCAACCGGGAGCGGATGCGCTGGGCGGATCTGCGCGGCTGGCAGTTCTCGGAAGAGGACGAGCGGCTGATCAAGCAGTGGTCCGCGGGCGCGATCGGGTACTTCGGCGCGCAGACGGCGGTCAACGTCGTCGCCGGGTCCACCTTCACCTCGGACGGCCGCCGCCCGGTGTTCGTCTTCGACATCGAGGCCGACGGGCAGATCCCCGCGGTGGTCGTCGCGGTCCGCTGCAACCGCGTGCATCCGGTGTTGGTCGAGCTGTGGCTGGCCAGCGTGCCGTTCCAGCGCGCGAACATGCCGGAGCTGCTGGGCCCGGTCGGTCAGCGGTACGCCTTCGCCGACGATTCCGAAGGCGCCCGCAAGGTGATCACACAGGAACTGGTGGACTCCGCGGACGCACTCGGCGGCGACGTCGGGGTGGCCTGGCTGGAACAGGAGTGGGTGCTGGCGAGCACGGCACCGCAGGCGGGCCCTTCGCGGCTGGAACGGCTGTTGCGTGATCTCGGCGAGATCGCCGACATCGTCGATCCGTTCGACCTGGACGACGACGTGGACCGCCAGTTCAAGGACCAGCAGTCCGGGAAACCGACGCCGTGAGCACCGCGTTGGTCACCGGCGCCAGTTCCGGGATAGGCGCGGCCTTCGCCCGGAAGCTCGCCGAGGAGGGCTACGACCTCGTCCTGGTGGCCAGGGACAAACCACGGCTGGAAGCCCTCGGCGCCGAACTCGCCGAACAGCAGCGGATCACCGCGACGGCGCTGCCCGCCGATCTCGCGACGGCCGAGGGCCGCGCGCTCGTGGCGGCCCGGCTGGCCGAGGATCCGGTGCACCTGCTGGTGAACAACGCGGGCATCGGGCTGCGCGGCGAGTTCTGGCGCATCCCGCCCGAGGACCTCCAGCGGCAGCTCGACATCAACGTGACCGCCGTCCTCGAGCTGACCAGGGCGGCGCTGCCCGGAATGATCGAACGCGGGACCGGTGACGTGATCAACGTGTCCAGCGTCGCGGGATTCTTCTCCGGGAGCGGCTCGACGTACCCGGCGACCAAGAACTGGGTCACCTCGTTCACCGAGGGCATCGCCACGGCGTTGCCGCCCGGGGTGCGGATGTTGGCGCTGTGCCCGGGTTTCACGCACACCGAGTTCCACGACCGCGCCGGGGTGGCGAAACCCGGTCCGAAGGCGCTGTGGCTCAGCGCCGACCGGGTGGTCGCCGACGCGCTGACGGACCTGCGCCGCGGCAAGGTCATTTCGGTGCCCGGCCTGCCGTACAAGGCCATCGTCGCGATCGGCGGGCTGGTCCCGCGCGGGCTGCTCCGCCGGTTGTCCGGGCTCGTTTCCGACCGTGAGTAGGCGGTAACTCGGCCGCGACACAGCGGTGACCGAGTGGCTGCCAGGCCGGGTTTCCCCGTGCCACGCGTCACCGGTGTCGGTCCGGCCGTCGGTGCCGTGTGTAAGACTCTGGGCCGTGTCGAAACCGAGTTTGGATCAGGCCGCGAAACTCGAACTAGCCAGGCTCGTCTCCGAGCTCTCGGTGGTACACGGCAAGGTGACGCTGGCCTCCGGCAAGGAGGCCGACTACTACATCGATCTCCGCCGGGCCACCCTGCATCACGCCGCGGCGCCACTGATCGGCAAGCTGTTG
>DASSAD010000253.1:0-7519 GCA_035685725.1 Amycolatopsis sp.
GGTCAGCGTGCTCGGCCTGATCCCGATCGGGATCGTGGGGCCGCCGCCATGGGCGGTCATCAACCGGCGTCCTCGGGAGCCCGAGCGCGAACCGGAGCGCGAGCCCGAGCCGCCGCCCCGGCAAGTCCCGCCACAGCCTCCTGACAAGCAGTACACGCCCACGGCGCTCGCACCGGCGGTGCGGGAACTGGCGGCCGCGCCCGGACCCGTACCGAGCCCGCCCGGTTCGGCGGCGGCCGGAAGCGACCGGTACCGGCGGCTGCGTCGGCTCGGCCACGGCGGGTTCGGCACCGTCTGGCAGGCCGTGGACAACCAGCTCGGCCGCACGGTCGCGCTGAAGATCGCGCACGCCCCCGACCGGGACACCGAGGAGCGCATGCGGCGTGAGGCGCGGGCTCTGGCGATGGTGAACCACCCGAACTGCGTGCGCGTGTACGACCTGGTCGAGGAGCCCGACGGGCTGGCGCTGGTGATGGAGTACCTGGAGGGACAGGCGCTGGCCACGACCGTGGACTCGCAGGGCCCGCTCGACGACATCGCCGCCGGACGGCTCTGGGCCACCATGGCCGGGGCGCTCGTGGCGGCACACGAGAAGGGCGTGCTGCACCGGGACATCAAGCCGTCGAACGTGATCGTGGACCCCAACGGCCTGCCGCACCTGATCGACTTCGGGATCGCGCGCAGCCGCGGCGACGCCAGCATGACCGCCACCGGGATGATGATCGGCACGCCCGATTTCGTCGCGCCCGAGCAGGCCGCGGGGGCCCCGGCCAGCCCGGCCTCGGACGCCTGGCAGCTCGCCGCGACCGTCAGCTACGCGCTGTCCGGCTATCCGCCGCGCGGTACCCGCGAGACGCCGATGGCGGCGTTGATGGCCGCCGCCAGGGCCGAGCCGCCCTCGCGGCTGCCGCAGCGCTCCGCGCACGCCCGGCTGCTCATCGCTTCGCTGGACAACGAACCGCGCCGCCGCCCGACGCTCAACGCCGTGCGGCAGGAGGTGGAGGGCTGGCTGGCCAGGTCGGGCAAGACGCCGGACGGTCCGGTCACCCGCATCGTTCCGCGCTTCGACTCCGGCACCACCCGGGTCGTCCCGCCACGCCGCTGACCCCGGTCCCGGCGCGCGGGGTCAGCGCCAGGACGGCAGCCAGAGTTCGGCTTGCCAGTGTTCCGGCGAGATCGGATCACCGTTGAGGATCGGCCACAGCCAGGCGAAGTTGGCCACGACCAGACCGACATAGAGCGAAACGACGAGCAGCCCGGTGCCGCGCCGCTCGAAACCGCGATGGGCGCCGCCGAGGATCTGACCGAGCGCGAGGGTGATTCCGAGCGCCAGGAACGGCGCCATCGGGGTGGCGTAGAAGAAGTACATCTGCCGGTCGATGTTGGTGAACCAGGGCAGGATGCCGGCCAGATAGCCGGTGACCACGGCCGCGTAGCGCCAGTCGAACCGGAAGATCGAGCGCCACAGCCCCCAGCCGAGCATCGGGAACGCCAGCCACCAGGTCGCCGGGGTGCCGATCAGCATGGTCGCCTGCACGCAGGAGTTGGTGCCGCAGGCCGGGGTGTCCGATTCGTAGTAGTAGAGCATCGGCCGCAGGCCCATCGGCCAGGTCCACGGCTTGGACTCCCACGGGTGGGGGTTGTTCTTCGGCGTCAGCAGCGTTTCGTGGAAGTGCAGCACGTTCATCGAGTAGTCGCCGAGCGAGCGCAGCCCGGCCGGTACCCAGGCCCAGAACCCCGGTGCGATGCCCTGGATCTCGGTGTAGTGCCGGTCGGTCGCGGACTCGCTGGCGAACCAGGCCCACCAACTGCACAGGTAGATCGTGGTCGGCAGCCCGACGAAGGCCCACAGGCCGGGCAGCACGTCCCGGCGCAGGGTGCCCAGCCAGGGCCGCGGCACGCCCGCGGACCGGCGCGCCGCGATGTCCAGGCCGATGGTGAGTACGCCGAAGAACGCCATGTAGTAAAGGCCGTTCCATTTGACCGCGAAGGTCAGGCCCACGCACACGCCCGCCGCGAAGCGCCACCACCGGAAGCCCAGCTTCGGCCCCCATGGCGACTCGTCGGCCCATCCTTCGCGCACCGCCACGGCCAGCCGCTGGCGCACCTGATCGCGGTCCACGAGCAGGCAGGCGAAGGACGCGATCACGAACACGGTGAGGAAGATGTCCAGCATGCCCATCCGGGACTGGATGAACAGCACGCCGTCGCAGATGACCAGGATGCCGGCGACCGCGCCGAGCAGGGTCGACCGGGTGAGCCGGCGGGCGGCCCGGATGGTCAGCACGATGATGACCGTCCCGACGATCGCGGAGCTGAACCGCCAGCCCCAGCCGTTGTACCCGAGCAGCCACTCGCCCAGCGCGATGAACTGCTTGGCCAGCGGCGGGTGCACGACGAGCTCGTAGCCCGCGTTGTCCTCGAACCAGCCGTTGCGGAGCATCTGCCACGCCTGCGGCACGTAGTGTTTCTCGTCGAAGACCGGGGTGCCCTGGTCGGTCGGGAAGCCCAGGTTCTGGAAGCGGGTGATCCCGCCGATGACCGCGAGGACGATCGTGACGATCCAGCCGCGCAGCCGGTCGGCCGGCATCGGGCGGCCCAACAGGGTGGCCACGCGGTCGGTCGGGGGTCGTAGCGACTCGACCGGATCGGGGTGCGGGCGCGTCAGCAGGGCGGTCACGGGGACTGATCCTAGGGGCGCTCGCGTGAGCTGGGTGCCAGCGCGGTGAGGAATCGCGCGACGATCGTGGCGAACTCCTTCCGGTGGGTGAGCGGCCCACCGGCCCGGACCGCGATTCCGCGGCCCGACCCGGTGGGCGTCCTGCCGGACGTCCTGTCGGCTCCCGCCGCGGTCCGGCGGATACCCTGGCCGCATGCCTCTCGTCCTGGCCGCGACCCCGCTCGGCGACTCCCGGGACGCCTCGCCGCGCCTGGTCTCGGCGCTCGCGGACGCCGACGTGATCGCCGCCGAGGACACCCGCCGCCTCCGCGCGCTGGCCACCGCGCTGGACGTCGTGCCGGGGGGCCGGGTCGTCAGCTTCTACGAGGACGTGGAGAACGCCCGCCTGCCCAAGCTGCTGGAGGCCCTGCGCGCCGGCGAGACCGTGGTGCTGGTGACCGACGCCGGCATGCCGAGCGTGTCCGATCCCGGCTACCGGTTGGTCGCCGCGTGCGTCGCCGAGGACCTGCCGGTCACCTGCCTGCCCGGGCCCTCCGCGGTGACCACGGCCCTCGCCGTTTCCGGCCTGCCCAGCGACCGGTTCTGCTTCGAGGGTTTCGCTCCCCGCAAGTCCGGCGAAAAGGCGAAATGGTTCGCCGAGCTGGCCGGACAGACCCGCACGGTGGTGTTCTTCGAGTCGCCGCACCGGCTGGCGGCCACGCTCGCCGAGGCCGCCCGCGAGCTGGGGGATCGCCGGGCCGCGGTCTGCCGGGAGCTGACGAAGACCTACGAGGAGGTGCGGCGCGGCAGCCTCGCCGAGCTGGCGGACTGGGCGTCCGACGGCGTCCGCGGCGAGATCACGGTCGTGCTGGCGGGCGCGCGGCCGGCCACGGTCGGCGTGGCGGACCTGGTCGGCGAGGTGGCCTCCCGGGTCGAGGCCGGTGAGCGGCTCAAGTCCGCCGCGGCCGAGGTCGCCGTGGCGGCCGGGGTGTCCAAAAAGGAACTTTACGACGCGGTACTGGCGGCTCGCCGCGGCTAGGCCGGAACCGCTACCGGGTGCCGCTCAGCAGTGCTTCCAGCGGAGCGGCCTTGTGCAGGCACTCGCGGTATTCCGCGGCCGGGTCGGAGTCGGCCGTGATGCCCCCGCCGACGCCGAGGGCGATCCGGTCGCCGTGCAGTTCGAAGGTGCGGATGGCGACGTTGAGCTCCAGCCCGGCCACCGGGGAGACCAGGCCGATCGCCCCGGTGTACACGCCACGCGCGCACGATTCCAGCTCGGCGATCTTCTCGAGCGCGCGGATCTTCGGTGCACCCGTGACCGACCCGGGTGGGAAGGCGGCGGCCAGCAGGTCGGTGTCCGTCCCGGTCAGCCGTCCCTCCACAGTGGACTCCAGATGCCACACCCCGGGCGCCGGCCGGACCCGCAGCAGCTCCGGCACCCGCACGCTGCCGATCGCACAGACCCGGCCGAGGTCGTTGCGCACCAGGTCGGTGATCATCACGTTCTCGGCGACGTCCTTGGCCGACTCCCGAAGCCGCTGCCGCAGCTGCCGGTCCTGCCGGCCCCGCCGGGGCAGGGTGCCCTTGATCGGTGTGGAGCGCACCCGGTCTCCGCGCCGGGAAAGGAAAAGCTCGGGGGAAAGCGAGACGACGGCACCCCATTCGCCGGCGAGGTAGGCGGCCCGGCGGGGGCGCAGCGTGTCCGCGCCGGTGGCGAAAAGCGCCGCGGGCGAGCCGCTGAACGAGCCGGTGAAGCGGGTGCAGATGTTGGCCTGGAACAGTTCCCCGGCTTCGATCGCGTGGACGCAGGCCTTCACCGCGTCGTGGTGTGCCGTGGGGACCGGACGGGTCAGCGCGGGCGCGCTCCATTCCGGTCGCGGAGGATCCGAGTGCAGGAGCGCTTCGAGTTCGCGCCCCAGCGCCAGCGGCTCCGGCTCGCCGTCGGCGACCAGTGCCTCGAACCACCAGCGCCCACGCCGGTCGAGGCGCAGCACGTGATCGGCCCAGCCCCAGACGGCCTTGGGCAGCGCGGTCGTCCGGCCCGAGGGATCGATGAGGTCGTAGGAGAGATAGCCGAACCAGCCGCCGCCCACCACGCCCACCGGTAACCGGCCGGTACCGGTGACCCGCGGTTGCCGGGCCACGGTTTCGAAGGCCGTGTCCGGTCGGGTGGCGTCGACGCGCACGGTGGGCGCGATTACCGCTTTCGAAGAGAACCATTCCCCGCACAGCGCCGCGGGCCCGGCGAGGCCCAGCGACCGCGCCCGGGCGTCGAGCAGCAGCAACACCTCACCCGGTGTCCTGCCCGACCCGAGCATTCGGCGCGTCACCCGCATAACGCACATTCTCGCTGGTGAACAGGCGGAGGAACGCCGGGGGGCGGACAGTGTTGCGAACGCGACACCGTCCGCCCCGCCCGGCGGATCAGCTTCGGGTGATACCGAAGTCGGTGCCGTCGGAGGCGATCGGACCCGGAATCCAGGTGTAGGTGCCGCGGTCGTCCGCGTCGAGTGCCGACGGGCCGGTGGCGGAGAGGTTGCTGCCGTTGAACTTGACGCCGGTGAAGTTCACCCCGCCGCTGATGTTCGGGTACGAGTCGGTCGGCGACTCGATGATCGCCTCGGCGGAGGAGTGCTTCGAGGTCAACGACTTCGTCGTGGTCTGCGACCAGCCCTTCGAGGTGTCGCTGATCACCAGCTGGTAGGTGTTCGTGCTGGTTCTGGTCACCGTGGCGGTGATCTTGTCACCGGCGCTGACCGGATTGCTGTAGTACACCGGGGCGGCCGGGTACATCTCGTACCACGCCTGGTACACGGGCGAACCACTGGAGCAGTCGGTGGCGACGCCGGTCTGCTCGACGGTCGAGGAACCGTCGCCGTCGATGCCCACCCACGGGGCGAACAGGTCGTTCCGCGAGTTGCAGGTCACCGACGGTTCGGTCCAGCCCGCGGTCGCCGTGGTGAAACTGCCGAAGCTCACGTAGCCGCCCCAGTTGCCACCGGCGAAACTGTGTGCCCCGAAGGAAGGAGCGGCACCCAGGCCGGCGCCCACGACGGCACCGGAGGTGCTGGCGGCCACGATCGCGAGCAGGCCCGCGCGCTTGAGGAAGGTCGATTTCATGGCAGGTCCAATCCGTTCACCAGGAGGGATGGAGAAGTGACCGCCAGTAAGTATTGGATCTCCGAACATCTTCCAGGTAGCTACTTTCGGACCAAAATGATCACCCAAAGAAAAGGTCAAGTAATCGTAAAATCGACCATCTGCGGCTCAGTTCTGCTTCGGGACCGCGTCGACGAACTGTGTCGTGTAGGTCTTCGACAGATCGATCGAGTCCTTGCGTGGCCGCACACTGGTCGAAAACCCGGATAACACGTTGAGCGCGTTCCTGGCGCCGTCGGGATCCATCCGGCCATCGGCGTTGAACATCCCGATACTGTCCTTGATGGACTCGATATACAGCGCCTCATTGCCGCCGTTGTAGGACTGCGGCATCTTGGCCGCGATCTCTTCGGGCGTGTGCTGGCTGATCCAACGCAGCGTGTCGACGAAGGCGTCGGCGAGTTTCTGCACGACATCGTGATTGCGTTGGACGAAGTCGCAATCGAGGTAGAGCGAACTCGCCGGATACAGCCCGCCGAGCGCGGCCCGGGTGCCCTCGACCGTCCGCAGGTCGTAGACGACCTTGCCCTGCCCGGAATCGACGAGCGACGCGATGGTCGGGTCGGTGGTCATTCCCGCGTCGATGCCGCCGTTGTCCAGGCTCGCGATGAACGTCTGGCCGGCGCCCACCTTGACCGGGGTGAACGCGTCCGCGCCGATGCCCGCGCGGGCGGCCAGGGCCCTGGTCAGGAAGTCGGTGGACGAGCCGAGCGAGGTGACCCCCAGCTTGCGGCCCCGGAAGTCCGCGGCGGAACGGATCTTGTCCGCGTTGGCGGACGAGACGACCTCGGCTTCGCCGGGAATGTTCGCCAGCTGCACGACGCTGGTGATGCACTGGTTCTTGGCCTGCAGATCGATGGTGTGGTCGTAGAAGCCCACCACCGCCTGCACCTGACCGGCAACGAGCGCGGTTTCGGCGCCCGCACCGGATTCGTCGCTCTGCAACTCGACGTCGAGCCCTTCCCTGGAGAAGCCGCCGAGCTGCTGGGTCAGCATGGCGGGCAGGTAGATGACCTTTTCCAGGCCGCCGACCATGATCGTGATCTTCGGTGTGCCGCCGGTGGCGGCGGTGCGTGAGTCCCGGCAGGCCGTGGCGCCGCCCACGACCAGTGCGAGCGCGGCGACGGCCGCGGTGATCCGGTGCCTTCTCATGGTTTCGCCCTCCAGCGGAGTTCGGATACCGGCCGCGGTGCGGCCTTCGGATATCGGCCCGCGGTGCGGCCTTCGGATACCGGCCCGCGGTGCGGCCTTCAGACAACAGCCGCGGCCTGGCCGGAAACGGTCGGCCGCCAGCGCAGCAGCCGGTTCTCCGCCTGCCCGATGACCCATTCCGCGAGCAGCGCGACGACGGTGATGATGAGCATTCCGGCGTAGATTCCCGCCGAGTCGAAGGTTCCCTGCGCGTTGGCGATGAGGAAGCCGATACCGGCCTTCGCCCCGGTGTATTCGCCGACGACCGCGCCGATCAGCGCGAAGCCGAACGCGGTGTGCAGCGAGGAGAGGATCCACGAGGTGGCGCTGGGCAGCACGATGGAACCGAGCAGCTGAAGCCGTCCGGCACCGAGGATGCGCGCGTTGTCGATGAGGTCCTGGTCCACCTCGCGGGCGCCGGTGAAGGCGTTGAAGAACACCGCGAAGAACACCAGCACCACGACGGTGGCGACCTTCGACGCCAGCCCGAGTCCGAACCAGATCACGAAC
>DASSAD010000254.1:0-56365 GCA_035685725.1 Amycolatopsis sp.
TTTCCAGGACGCGAGCGGGCGCCTTGCCGGGCCGGAAGCCCGGGATGCGCACCTGCTGGGCGATCTTGCGGTAGGCGCGGTCGAAGTTCGGTTTCAGTTCGTCGAACGGCACCTCGACATTGATCTTGACTCGCGTCGGGCCGAGCTGCTCGACGGTGCTCTTCAACGTTTTCTCCTCGAGCCTTACAGTGATGTGGTTTCCGGGCATAGGGATACCCGGAAACCGAGTCTAGGCCAGTGACTTGACACTCCCGTCCTGGGCCTGCTCGGCGCTCGGGGACGTTTACATTTCCCCGCCGCTTGTCTACCTTCGTGACCAGCAGCGCCCCCTTCCGCAGGAGCCGGTTCGTGACAGCCGACGCCCATGTCCACGCCTTCCCCCGCCTACCCACCGTACGTGTCCGGCTTCCCACCGTCGCTGCGCCGACCCTGCTGGTGTTCGCCGGGGCCCTGTCGACCGGGCTCTTCGCCACCTGGCTCTCTCTGGTCGAACACGCTTCGCCGTGGGCCACGATCCCGCTGCACACCGCGGCCGTCGTGGGCATGTTCGTCGTCCTGCACGAGTGCACCCACCACTGCGCCGGGCGCCTGACCTGGCTCAACGGCGTGCTCGGGCGGCTGGCGATGCCGTTCGTCTCGGCCGTGGGCGCCTTCCCGTCGGGGCGGCACCTGCACCTGCTCCAGCACCGCGACGGCCGGGTTCACCTGACCGCTTGGGACGTGCGGGGGCCGGTGTGGCAGCTGCCCCTGCGGTGGCTGGTCGTCGACTTCTGGCACGTGTGCGCCTACCTGCGGCGCAGCGCCGACCGGCCGCAGCTCGAGGTCGCCGAGGCGCTGATGATGCTCCTCGTGGTGCCCGGCACGCTCATCGCGGTGATCGGCACCGGCAACGCGTGGCCGCTCTTCGTCGTCTACCTGCTGCCCCAGCGCCTCGCGCTCGCGCTCGTGGCGTGGTGGCACGACTGGCGCCCGCGCCGCCAGCCACCCGAGGCGCGGAACTACCACCGGGCGCACAGCGCGCATCCGGGCCTGCCCTTCTACCGCTATCCCGAGGCATGGCGGGCGGCATGGCGGTCGGCGGAACACCCGGCCGGGCCCGCGGCCACCGAAGGCGCCGGGGAGTTCCATCCGCTGACCGTCGCGGCGGTCCGGCCGCTCACCGAGCAGGCCGTGCTGGTGACCTTCGACGTACCGGCGGAACTGCGCGGCGAGTTCCGGTTCGGGCCGGGACAGCACGTCGAGCTGCGCGCCGTGGTGGACGGGGAACAGCTGCGGCGCCGGTACGCGATCTGCTCGTGGCCCGGCGAGGACGGGCTCCGCGTCGCGATCAAACAGTGTGGCCGCTTTTCCCGCTACGCGACGACGTCACTGCGGCCCGGCGACCGCATCGACGTCCGGTCACCGGCGGGTGGGAACACACTGGTCCCCTGCCCGAAGCACGTCGTCGGACTGGCCGCCGGGGTCGGCATCGCACCGCTGCTGCCGCTGCTCGCGCACACCCTGGCCACGACGCCCCGGTGTCGCGTCACCTTGCTGTACGTGAACCGCTGCGGAGAGGAAACGATGTTCGCCGCCGAGCTGAGCGAACTCGCCCAGCGGTTCGACGGCCGGCTGCGCGTGTTCCATTACCGCACCGACGAGCGGGACCGCCCCCTCGCCCCGGCCCGCGGCCCGTTCCAGAGCCTGGCCGACGCGCTGGCGATCTCCGACGAGCGGTACTACCCCGGCCGCCTCAGCGCCCGCACCCTGCGGGCCCTGCTCGATTCCCGCCTGCACCCGGCGAAAGTCGACCAGTGGGTCCTCTCGGCGCCCGCCGGCCTCACTCTCCTGGCGCAGGACGTGCTCGCCGAACACTACGTTCCCGCCTCGGCCATCCACGTCGAACAGTTCCACTGACCGTTCTCCCGCGGCGCACCGGCCGCCGGACTGTGCCGGACGGGCGAACTCGGCGACCGGACGGGGGGACACGGGTCAGGCCAGGCCGTTGTGGGCGATGACGTCGGCGTAGAAGTGCGCGCTCCGCTTCAGGGTGCGGCGCTGGGTCCGGTAGTCGACGTGGACGATACCGAAGCGCTTCGCGTAGCCCTCGGCCCACTCGAAGTTGTCCAGCAGGGACCAGTAGAAGTATCCGCGCAGGTCGACGCCCTGCTCCAGCGCCTCGTGCGCGGCGCGCAGGTGGTCGGCCAGGAAGCGCACCCGGTCGTCGTCGGCGATCACCCCGTCCGCCGCGACCGCATCCGGATAGGACGCGCCGTTCTCGGTGACGTACAACGGCACGGCCGGGTAGCCGCGGTGCACGGCCAGCAGCGCCTCGGTCAGCCCGTCCGGTTCGACCTGCCAGCCCGAGTCCGTCCGCGACCGGCTGGGGTCGGGGACGAAACCGACGTCACCCGCACCGATCCACTCCGGCCCCGCGGGCTCGGCCGCGACCGACGCGCGCCCGGTGACCCGGTAGCCGCGGTAGTAGTTGATGCCCAGGTAGTCGACCGGCGCGGAGATCAACTCGAGGTCCCCGTCGAAGATCCGCTCGCCGAAGCCGAACGGCGCCAGGTCGTCGAGCAGATCCGCCGGATACCGGCCGAGCAGCACGGGATCGTAGAACAACCGGTTCTGCAGGCCGTCGATCCGCCGGGCGGCCTCGCGGTCCTCGGCCGAATCCGGGTCGACCGGGTGCACCGGGTAGGGGTTGACGGTGATCCCCGCCCGCGCCGCGGGCGCGTGCGTGCGCAGCTGTCCCATCCCGATGCCGTGGGCCAGCAGCAGGTGGTGCACGGCGGCCGCGGCGGCCTTCGGCTCCTGGCGCCCCGGCGCGTGGACACCGGCGGCGTAGCCGAGAAAGGCCGAGCACCATGGCTCGTTCAGCGTGGTCCAGACCGGGACCCGGTCCCCGAGCCGGGCCGCGGCCGTGCCGGCGAACTCGCCGAACCGGTAGGCGGTGTCCCGGTTCACCCAGCCGTCCCGCTCCTCCAGCGCCTGCGGCAGGTCGAAGTGGTAGAGCGTCGCCCACGGCGTGATCCCGTTCGCCAGCAGTTCGTCGACCAGGCGGTCGTAGAAGTCCAGACCGCGCGGGTTCGGCTTGCCGCCGTCGGGCCGGACCCGCGACCAGGCGATCGAGAAGCGGTACGCGTCCAGCCCCAGCCGCCGGAGCAGACCGACGTCCTCGGGAAAGCGGCGGTAGTGGTCCGCGGCCGGTTCCCCGGTGTCGCCGCCGGCGATGGCGCCGGGCCGGCGGCCGAAGGCGTCCCAGATGCATTCGGTGCGACCGTCCACTGTGGTCGCGCCCTCGATCTGGAAGGCGGCGGTGGCCACGCCCCACACGAACCCGGCGGGAAACCCCAGCCGGCCCGCGGCCTCGTTCTGCTGCTGCTCCACCATGGCCTACCTCACCTTTCACAGCGCTTGCATGATGCCGGCCACGAGCTGGCGGCCGAGCAGGAGGAAAACGATCAGGATGGGATGGTGGCCCAGCGTAGTCCCGGCGAGCACGGGTGAATAGTCGATGTAGTGGCCGGCGTGCAACCGTGCCGGTGCCAGCCGCACTTGTGGGAGCGCTCCCAAACCGGGTAGAAGTCTGAACCCCGGCCACGGGGAGTGTCAAATTACGGTCTGGTTGAGAGCGCTCCCAAGCGAGGCGGACCGGCGCCACGGCCACAACCGGATCGCGACCGTGGTCGGACCACCGGACCGGGCCGCGGCGGAACACCGGCTCGCGAACCGGCGGACCGGCCGGGCTCGCGGACCCGGCGAAAGTACCGGAATCCGGTCACGGCGAAGGTACGCCGAACCCGCGTAACCCCACCGTCTCAGCGGCTTCGGCGTAGATGGGAGGCCGGTACGCTGGCCGGCGTGGAGTTGTTTCATCTTCGTTACTTCGTTGCTGTTGCCGAGGAGCTGAACTTCTCCCAGGCGGCACGCAGGCTCCACATGTCCGCCTCCCCGTTGAGCCGGCGGATCAAGGACCTCGAACACGAACTGCGCCAGAAGCTGTTCGACCGCACCACGCACACCGTCGAGCTGACCCCCGCCGGGCTGGCGCTCCTCCCCCTGGCCCGGGACGTGCTCGACAGGGTCGGCTCGATCCCGTGGCGGCTGCGTGAGGTCACCGAGCACGGGACGGTGTTCGTCGGGTTCCCCGCCGGCACGCACCCTGATCTTCGAACCCGGTTGCGACGGCTCGAAGACGACACGCGTGGCCGCTTTCACCTCAACCGGTGGCAGGGCCCGGCCGCCGAGCTGACCGAGGCGGTGAAGCAGGGCAGGCTGGCGCTCGCGCTGGTGGTGCTGCCGGTGTCGGATCCGGCGCTGGAGGTGGTCGAAGTCGCTTCGGAACGTCTTGGCGCGGTGGTGCCGGCCGACCGGTTCGCCGGCCGGGAAACGGTACGGCTGACCGAGCTGGCCGACCTCGCCTATGTCGCGCCGGCCGGTGACGACCTCCCCGCGAGTTTCACCGAAATCGACGCGAGCCTCCGGGCGGCGGGTGTCGGTAAACGGCTCCCGGCGGGCGGCGGCGATGACGACGGCGGCGACTACGACGACGACGGGAACATCGTGCGGCTGGTCTCCAGCGGCGTCGCCTTCTCCCTGTCGACCCTCGACCGGCCGAGCCGCCTTCGCGCGCATCCCACGGGAAAGGTGCGCCTGCTTCCGTTCGAGAATTTCGACCCGCGCCTGCCCATCGGCCTGGTATGGCGCCGGGATCGCGGCCTGCCGGGGGCGGATCTGGCTCCGCTGGTGGCCGCCGCGCTCGCCGCGTTCGAAAACACCTCGCGGCACCGGGAAGACACATGAAGCATGCTCCGGCGCGGAAACCGGGGCGCTGGAGCGCTGGGGCCGTGTGCGCGGTGGTGGCCGTGCTGGCACAGCTGCCGTTGATCGGCAACAGGATCTTCTATTACTGGGACGACAGCGCCGCGCAGTTCCTGCCGATGTGGTATCACCTGGGTCAGCTGGTGGCCGGCGGGCACTGGCCGACGCTGCTCGACCTGCACACGTGGATGGGCGGCAACGTCGCCGCCGAAGCATTGTTCGGCATTTACAACCCGCTCAACGTGGCCAACTTCCTGCTCGTCGCCGCGTGCGGTGACCTGGCGATCGCCGCGGCAGTGGTGAAGACCGAATTCCTGGTCCTGCTGGCACTGGGCACCTATCTCGTCTGCCGCGAATACCGGGCGAACCGGCCGGCCGCCGCGGCGGTGGCGATCGCGCTGCCGTTTTCCGGTTTCACGCTCTATTTCGACGCGGCCGCCTGGGCCTCGGGGCTGATCTCCTTCGCCGCGGTGCCCTTCTTCTGGTGGTCGGCCCGGCGGGCGGCGCGCGGCGCGCTCAATCCGTTCTGGGCCTTCCTGATCGGCGCGCTCGCCGTCACTTCGGGCAATCCTTACGGAGTACTCGGCCTCTGCGTCGTCCTGGTGGCGCTGCTCGTCGAATCCGGGGTGGTCAAGGCGTGGCGGGAGTTCCGCGCGACGCTGCTGCTGGGCGGGTGCGTCGGACTGGTGGTTCCGCTGGTGTTCCTGCCGCTGGTCCTGACCGGCGCGGTGACCTGGCGGGCCGGCTGGGGCGTGGTCAACGACGGCTTCCTGGTGCCCAGCGGCACCGATCTGCTGGCGATGAGCGTGCCCAGTCAGCTGCCCCACATCCGGGCGTTCGACGGTGCGGAAAGCCTTCGCGAGCCCGCGACCTATTTCGCGTGGTTCGTGCTTCCGCTGGCGCCGTGGTTCAGCCCGCGTGCGATCCGAGAGCGCGCGCACGGCCACGCACTGACCGGCGCGGTCGTCGCGACGCTGCTCTTCCTGGCGCTCACGCTCGGACCGTCGAGCCTGTGGATGTTCCGGTGGCCCTTGCGCATCGTGGAGTACTGCTATCTCGGGCTCGGCGTGCTGCTGTCGGTGGCGCTGTCCTCGGGACTGCGCACCGACCGCCCGCGGTCACGAATGCTGGCGACGGCGGGAATCCTGCTCGGTGGGACCTACCTGGCCTGGGCAAGCGCGCCCGGGAAACTGCCGTGGCACCTGGCCGGTCTCGGTGTCGTCGCCGCGCTCACGGCCGCGGCGGTGCTGGCTTCCCGGCGCACGCCCGCCGCCTTCGGTGCGGTGCTCTCCGCGGGCACCGCGGCCGTGCTCGCCCTGCAACTCGCCGCTTATCCCGGGAACTCGAACATCAAGCCCTATTACTACCCGCATTCGGTGAACACACTGCGGTCCACCTTCGCGGGACGATATCAGGGAGAAACCCTGCAGATCGCGTCCATCCAGACCGCCGCGGACACGGTCGGCCTCAGCCCGGACGGGGCATGGCGGTATTTCCTGTTCGGCTATTCCTATCAGGTGGCCGGGGTCGACGCGGTGAACTCCTACACCGGCATGGGCTTCGGCGCCTTCTCCGCCACCTTCTGCCTCGACGGTTTCGGTTCTTCGTGCGCGCAGGCCTATCCGAACCTGTGGGCGCCGACCTCCCTGGGTGGCGCGCCGGTGGCCGACCTGATGCGGCTCCGGACCGTCGTGGTGGAAAACGCGCTGGTGCCCGACCTCACGGTGCCGGCGGGATGGCAGGTGGTCGAGCACGATCAGGTGGTGACCGTCCTCCGGCGAATCGGCCCGCTTCCCTGGCCCCGGGGCACGCTCGCCTGGGCCGGACCCGGGGTCACGGTCAGCGGGGACGAGTCCGGATCCTCGACCGGCGAGTCCGTGGGCTTCACCACGGGCGCGACAGACAGCACCGGGGACACACCGGACTCGGCGGATTCCCGGCGGGTCGTCTTCGCGCGCCTGGCCTGGCCCGGCTACCGGGCCACGGTCGACGGCCGGGAGGTGCCGGTGGGCACCGGGCCGGCGGGGCTGCTGACCGTCACCCTGCCACCCGGTGTGCGCTCCGGGGAGCTGACGCTGAGCTGGACGCCGCCCGGTTTCCTGCCGGGCGTGGGCCTGGCCGGACTGGCCCTGCTGATCGCGCTCGGCTGGGGAATCGCCGCCCGCCGGCGAAAGCGGACGGCGCTGCCCGCCGGCTACCTGGTGACGGAAAGGTCGGTGCGCACGGCCGCATAGGCGGGCTTCGGCTGGAAGTTCTCGTCCAGCAGGTTCGCCGCCCCCTCGCCTTCGAACGTGCTGGGCACCCACGAATACTTGTCGGTGAATCCCCAGACGGTGAAAGAAAGGCAGTGCGTGGTGGCCAGGCACGATTCCAACAACGTGCTGTAGACATTGGCCTGCGCCTGGAGCTTGATCGCGTCGGAGGGCAGGTCCATCCGGACATCGGCCTCGGTGATGGCGGTGTCGAGCCCGAGGTCGTCGAACCGCCCGAGGTTCTGCCGCATGGTGTTCGGCGCGTAGCTCACGGTCTCGTGGGACTGCAGGCCGACACCGCTGATCGGCACCCCCTGCGCCCGCAGCGTCTTCACGAGGTCATAGACCGCCGTGCTCTTCGCGTTGACGTCTTCGATGTTGTAGTCGTTGTAGAGCAACAACGCGTGCGGGTCGGCTTGATGCGCCCAACGGAAGGCGTCGGCGATATAGCCGGGTCCGAGCTTTTCCAGCCAGATCGTGTCCCGCAGGGTGCCGTCTTCGTTGAACGCCTCGTTGACCACGTCCCATTGCCAGATCTTGCCCTTGAAATGACTCACCGTGTCGAAGATGTGTTTGCGCAGAATCTGGCGGAGTTCGTCGGCGGAGAAGTTCCCACTGGTCAGCCAGGCGGGTAACTGGTTGTGCCAGACGAGGGTGTGTCCGCGCACCTGCTGCCCGTTCGCCTGAGCGAAAGCGACCAGCCGGTCGGCCGCCGACCAGTCGTAGGTGCCCCGCCGCGGTTCGACGACCTCCCATTTCATCACGTTTTCCGGCGTCACCGTGGAGAATTCGCCGGCGATCTCGGCCCGGTACGGCGCGTCGGCCGCCAGCGCGGCGGTGTCCACCGCCGTGCCGATGCGGAGGTGGTGTTTCGCGGCGAGGTCGCGCAGGGTGTCGGGGTGCCCGGCCGGGGCCACGAGGTGGGCGGTCAGCGCGCCGGCGACGATGACAGCGGCGAATACGCTCATGAACAGCTCCGAAATCTTTCGAAACTTTCTGGGATGTTCTGGACAGTAGAACCGGGACGATTCGGTTGTCAAGGCTTACATCGGTCCAGCAAAAGTGCGAGACTGGCCAGCGCGGAATGCACGGCTATCGAAATGTTTCGGTCAACGGAGACGGTTTCATGAGAAGATCAGCCACCGCCGGCCTGGCCGCGTTGCTGGCCGCCGCCACCCTGGTCGCCCCGGCCCCCACCACCGTGTCGGAGGCCGTGTCGGACGCGACCGTGTCGGAGACACCGGGCGGCACCGCCGGCTACCTCACTACCATCCCCGGCCCGGGCCGGTTCCCCCTCGTCGCGGCGGGTAAGGCCGTTCCCCTGGTGGTCAGCGGGAGCGACTACGCCGGGGTGGTGCGCGTGACCGGCGACCTTCAGGCCGACATCGAACGCGTGACCGGCGTCGAACCGGCCGTCCTCCACGACACCGTCGGAGACCGGCCCGAAGTCGTTCTGGTCGGCACCATCGGCCACAGCCCGCTCATCGACGGACTTGTCTCGCGCGGAAAGCTGGACGTCTCCGGAATCGCCGGCAACTGGGAGACCTCGCTGGAGCAGGTGGTGGAAAACCCGCTGCCGGGCGTCCGGCGTGCCTTCGTGATCGCCGGAAGCGACCAGCGCGGCACCATTTACGGCGCCTATGACGTGTCGAAGGAAATCGGGGTGTCCCCGTGGTACTGGTGGGACGACGTGACCCCACGCCACCAGAACGCGCTCTACGTCCTGCCCGGCGCACACAGCCAGGGCACGCCCGCGGTGAAGTACCGCGGCTTCTTCATCAACGACGAGAATCCGTCGACCGGCCGATGGGCGCCGGCGACCTTCGGTCCGGGCGCGGACCCCCGCTACCCGGGCGGTTTGAACCACGCGTACTACGCGAAGGTCTTCGAAACCATGTTGCGGCTCAAGGCGAACTATCTGTGGCCCGCGGTGTGGGGCCGCGCGTTCGCGCTCGACGACCCGCAGAACCACGAGACCGCCAAGGAGTACGGCGTCATCATGGGCACCTCCCACGAGGCGCCGATGATGCGGGGCATCGAGGAATGGAACCGCCAGGCCGCGAACGGTCACGACTCCTACGGCGGAAACGGGCAATGGAGCTTCCGGACCAATTCCGCGGCCATCGAGAAGTACTGGGCCGAGGGCATCTCCCGGATGGACGAGGAGGACTTCGAGGGCGTCGTGACACTCGGGATGCGCGGAAACGGCGACACGAGCCTGCCCGACGGCGACGGAATCGACCTGATGCGAGACATCATCGCCGGCCAGCGACGGATACTCGGCGATGTCACCGGCCGGGACGTCACCACGATTCCCCAGGTACAGACCCTTTACAAGGAGGTCCAGCGGTACTGGGACGAAGGACTGCGCCCGCCCGACGACGTGACCGTCGTGTTTTCCGACGACAACTGGGGGAACATGCGGAAGTTCCCCGACCCGAGCCTGCCGCCGCGCAGCGGTGGATACGGCATGTATTACCACTTCGACTACGTCGGCGGCGGCCGGAACTACAAATGGGTCGACACCACCCAGCTCGCCAACACCTGGGACCAGCTGAACCAGTCCTACACCTACGGCATAAACCGGTTGTGGGTGGTGAACGTCGGTGACCTGAAGAACGAAGAGCTGCCGCTGCAGTTCTTCCTCGACTACGCCTGGAATCCCGCGCGGTGGCCGGTGAACCGGCTGGGCGAATGGGAGCGCGAGTTCGCCGCCCAGAACTTCGGTCCGGCGCAGGCGGGGGCGATCGCCGACGTGCTGCACGAGTTTTCCCAGTTGCAGTCCGACCGCAAGCCGGAACTGCTGAACCGCGAGATCAGCGTCGATCCGGCCAAGGACATCACGAAGGATCCTTCCGCCGTGGTGTACGACGATCAGGCCAGCCCGTTCAGTCTGACCGACTATCAGGAGATCGACCGGGTCACCGCTCAATGGCGGCAGCTGTCCGCACGCGCGGAAGGCATCGGAAGATCGCTGCCCGCGTCCTTGCAGGATGCCTACTACGAACTGGTGTTGTACGAGGTGAAGGCGACCGCCAACCTGTACGCGCTGCGCGATGCCGAATTCACGAACATCCTGTACGCGCGGCAGGGACGCGCGGCCACGAACGATCTGGCCGCGGTCGCGGAAGCGCGCTTCGCCGACGACCAGGCGATGGCCGACTACTACGACAACGTCCTGGCCGGCGGGAAATGGCACGGCTGGCAGACCCAGCCGCACATCGACTACGGGGACGTCTCCCGGTACGGCCCGGACGCGCCGTGGCAGCAACCTCAGATCGACAACGACGCTATACCGGACGTGCTCTTCCCGGCGGTGCGGCGCATCACGCTGCCCGACCGCGCGGAACTCGGCGTGGCCATCGACGGCTCCGAGGACTGGTGGCCCGCCGCGCCGAGGACGCCCGTGCTGCCCGCGTTCAGCCCCTACCAAACCCAGCCCACCCAGTACATCGACGTGTTCGACCGCGGGTCGGTGGGCTTCGGCTACCGCATCGAGGCCGGGGCCCCGTGGGTGCTCGTGACACCGAGTCAGGGCCACCTCGACGACCAGGTGAGGGCCACGGTCCGGATCGACTGGTCGCGCGCGCCGAAGGGGACCACGACCGTGCCGATCACGGTCTCCGGAAACGGCACCGCCGTGCGGGTGCAGGCGGTCGTGGAAAACCCGGCGGCGCCGGTCAGCGGATTCGTGGAAGCCAACGGCTACGTCTCGATGGAGGCCGATCACTACACACGGGTGGTGAACGACCCGGCCGCGGCCTGGACACGCATCCCGGACATCGGCCGCACCGGATCGGGCATGGAGCCGTTCCCGGTCACCGCTTCCCGACGCGCCCTGCGCCGCACCCCCGGCGCCGACAGCCCTCGCCTGGAGTACCAGATGTCACTGGTCACCACCGGTCCGGTCAGCGTGCTGGCCTACCTCTCACCGCGCAACGACGCGTTGCCCACCGGCGGGCTCGAATACGCGGTGTCGATCGACGACGAGCCGCCGCAGATCGTCGACATCACGGCGGCGACCGGCGCCGACGCGACGGCGATGAACCGCCAGTGGGAGCGCAACACCTCGGACGATGTCAATCTCACCGCGACCACGCACACCATCAGCCGACCCGGCACGCACGTGCTCAAGTTCTGGATGGTGGACCCGACGGTGGTGGTGCAGAAACTCGTCGTGGACACCGGCGGTCTCGCACCCAGTTACCTGGGACCGCCCGAAAGTCACCGCACCCGCTGACCGCCACGACCGGGCGCGACCCCCAGGGTGGCGGGACCGCGGTGGATACCGGCTAGGTTGAAGACCGGGCGCACAACAGGTCTGATGTCGGGAGGAAACCTTGTCCGGTCCGCTCAACGGGCTCAAGGTCGTGGAACTGGCGGGGATCGGCCCGGGGCCGCACGCGGCCATGATCCTCGCCGACCTCGGCGCGGACGTGGTGCGCGTCGAGCGGCCATCCGGAAGCCTCGACATCTCCGGCGGCAAACCCGATCACCTGCTGCGGGGGCGGCGGTCGGTCGCCGCGGACCTCAAGACCGACGAGGGCCGGGAACTGGTGTTGCGCCTGGTCGAAAAGGCCGACGTGCTGCTCGAAGGGCTTCGGCCGGGCGTCGCCGAACGGCTCGGCGTCGGGCCGGAACAGTGCCACGCGGTGAACCCGAAACTGGTCTACGGGCGGATGACGGGCTGGGGGCAGGAGGGGCCGCTGGCCCAGCGCGCCGGGCACGACATCAACTACATCTCACTGACCGGCGCGCTGCACGCTTTCGGCCATGCCGGTCAGCGCCCATCGGCGCCGCTCAATCTCGTCGGCGACTTCGGCGGCGGCTCGATGTTCCTGGTCACCGGCGTGCTGTCGGCGTTGTGGGAGCGGGAGCGGTCGGGCCGGGGCCAGGTGGTGGATGCCGCCATGGTGGACGGTGCCAGCGTGTTGCTCCAGATGCTGTGGACACTGCGCGGAGCCGGTGCGTGGACCGACGAACGGGGCGTGAACCTGCTCGACAGCGGCGCACCGTTCTACGACACCTACACCTGCGCCGACGGCCGGTGGGTCGCCGTGGGCGCGCTGGAATCGCAGTTCTACGCGGCCCTGCTGACCGGTCTCGGCCTGGCCGGCGAGGACCTGCCCGCGCAGTACGACCGGTCGGGCTGGCCGAAACTGCGGGCGCGCTTCACCGGGGTCTTCCTCACCAGGACGCGCGATGAATGGGCCGAGGTCTTCGCCGGAACGGATGCCTGCGTCACCCCGGTGCTCGCCTTCGGAGAGGTGGCCGAGCATCCGCAGGTGGCCGCCCGCGACACGATCATCACCATCGACGGGGTCGCCCAGGCCGCCCCCGCCCCGCGCTTTTCCCGTACCCCCACGGCGATTCCGACTTCGCCGCCGGTGCGGGGAAGCGACACCGAGGCCGTCATCGCCGACTGGCTGGGTTGACCGGGAACAGCCGCTACGCGCTCGGGGAAGTGGTTTCCGGCGTTTTCTCGCCGCGGCGCACCGATTCCAGCAGCAGCTGCGCGACGTCGCGGACCTCCACGCCTTCGCCCTGGTTCTCGCTCTGACGCTGGACCAGTCCGTCGGTGATCATCACCTTGCAGAACGGACACCCCGTGACGATGGTTTCGGCGTCCGTCGCGATCGCCTCGTCCACCCGTTCCAGGTTGATCCGCTTCCCGATCTTTTCTTCCATCCACATCCGGGCGCCGCCCGCGCCGCAGCACAGCGCGCGGTCGGCGTGCCGGGGCATCTCGGTGAGGGTGGCACCGGAGGCGCCGACCAACTCCCGTGGCGGCGAGTACACCTTGTTGTGGCGCCCCAGGTAACACGGGTCGTGGTAGGTGACCTTCCCGCCGTCCACGGGCGCGACCGGCGCGAGCTTTCCGTCCCGCACCAGCCTGTTCAGCAGCTGGGTGTGGTGCACGACCTCGTAGTGCCCGTCCAGCTGCGGGTATTCCCGGCCGAGGGTGTTCAGGCAGTGCGGGCAGGTCGTGACGATCTTGCGCCGTCCCGGTTCGCGGCCGGAGAACACCGCGTCGAGGTTTTCCTTGGTCTCCTGGGCCAGCATCTGGAACAGGAACTCGTTGCCCGAACGCCGCGCCGGGTCGCCGGTGCAGGTCTCCCCGGTGCCGAGGACGGCGTACTGGACGCCCGCGAGATGCAGCAGCTCCGCCGTCGCGCGCACCGTCTTGCGCGCGTTGTCGTCGAAGGCACCGGCACAGCCGACCCAGAACAGGTACTCGACGTCCTCGGCCAGTTCGCCGTCACAGACCGGTACCTCGAAGTCGAGGTCACGCGCCCACTCCAGGCGCTGGGTGCTGTTCTGGCCCCACGGGTTCCCCTTGTTCTCCAGGTTGCGGAACAAGGTGCCCAGCTCCGTCGGGAACGCCGATTCGATCATGACCTGGTAGCGGCGCATGTCCACGATGTGGTCCACATGCTCGATGTCGACCGGGCACTGCTCGACGCAGGCACCGCAGGTGGTGCACGACCACAGCACCTCCGGATCGATCACCCCGCCCGCCGACTCGGGACCGACCAGCGGCAGTTCGGGACGGTCCGGTGCGCCCTCGATGAGGTAGGGCGCCTGGGAGAACAGGTGATCCCGCAGGTCCATGATGACGAGTTTGGGCGAGAGGGGCTTGCCCGTGTTCCAGGCCGGGCACTGGCTCTGGCAGCGTCCGCATTCGGTGCAGGTGGCGAAATCGAGCATGCCCTTCCAGGTGAAGTCCTCGATCTTTCCGCGGCCGAAGACGTCGTCCTCACCCGGATCCTCGAAGTCGATCGGCTTGCCACCGGACTCCATCGGCAGCAGCGGGCCGAGCGCGTCGGGCATCCGTTTGACCGTGACGTTCACCGGCGCCAGGAATATGTGCAGGTGCTTCGAGTGCAGCACGATGATCAGGAACGTGAGCATGACGCCGAGGTGCAGCAGCAGCCCGACCGTTTCGACGACGCCGAGGGTGCCGGCGCCCAGTGGCCGGAGCAGGTCCCCCACGCCCAGGGAAACGAAGGCACCCGAGCGGTAGGGGAAGGTGCCCGAAGCGGCCGACGCCCCTCGGAACAGGAACATCGTCCAGATCACGTTGAAGATCATCACCAGGATCAGCCAGGCGCCGCCGAGGTGCGAGCCGTAGAACCGGGACGCCTTCGCCTTGCGTTCGGGCGCCTGGCGGATCCGGATGACCGCGAAGACCACCAGGGACAGCACCACGGCGACCGCGATGAAGTCCTGGAGGAATCCGAGCACCGCCCACCGTCCGATGAGCGGGATGTGGAAGGCCGGGGTGAACAGCGCGCCGTAGGCCTCCAGATACACCGACGCGAGGATGACGAAGCCCCAGAACGTGAAGAAGTGCGCGAGGCCGGGCACCGACCACTTCAGCAGCCTGCGCTGCCCGAACACCTCCGCCAGATGCGTCTCGACGCGCCGCCCGAGATTCTCGGTGCGCCCGTTGGCCGGCTGGCCGGTGCGGATCAGGCGGTTCAGCCAGCGCACCCGGCGGGCCGCGAAGGCGAGCCCCACCGCGGTGATCACCAGACCCAGGATCAGCCGAACTAGCACGAGTCCTCCGGGGTGTCTCTCGGTCGGCAGTACGCGCACCGCCTGCTGCGGCGGAGATCACGTTACCGCCTGGTAGTTACCATGTGAAGTGGGTCACCCGGAGTAGTAGTCGCAGGCCCGGGACGCACAGCGCAGCTTGCGGATCCGCCAGTACCGGCGATAAAGGCGAGGCGCACGGAGGTGCCCGGGGTGCAGGCCGAGCCGTTCGTAGTGCCGCAGGCCATAGCGTTTTCCCGGGTTGCCCGCCTCGAACTGGTCGGTGGCCCAGCCGAGCCAGGCACGCCGCAGGACCCGCCCGCACGCCGCCCCGCCGGTGCGCGAAACACGGTTGCAGAACCTGTGCAGGACACCCAGGTTCGGCAGGCCGTCACCCCGCGGCGGCGCGAACCCGAGTTGGTCGACAACCGCGTAGCCGGGGTGTCGGGGATCGCCGGTCAGGCGCACCCGCAGCCCACAGAAGGAGCACGCGTAGCCGTCGCGTCGCGCCACAGGAAGCCCCTTCGTCGGTGACTCGACCTGTCAGTGTGACGCGGCACACTTCCAGCTCGGAAGGGGCCGAACGGCTTAACCCCGAAGGCCCTGATCACCAACAGGCACCGGAGTAGCGATCCGTTTCCGGACCGATCACGACGCCTTTTCGCTTGGCGTCACCCGGAATACGGCGATCCGCTCGGCCGCCGAAGCGATCCCGTCGGGGGTGGGCGAGTCCGCGAGTCCCGTCGTCACCAGGCGTCGCGACGCGCTGGCCGGCTGGGTCCGCACGAGTTCGCGCAGCAGCGCGCGGCGCTCCTCCACCGGGACCTCGACCAGGCGCACGGTCGACGAACGCCGGCCACGGGCGAGGGTGACGGTGTCCGCCGCGCGGACATTGGCCACCCAGGCCGCCTTCGGATACGCCTGGACGACGTAGTGCCCGCCGTTTAGCGGCACGACGGCGATCGGGAAGGTGCGAGGGACACCGCTGCGCCGGCCGGTGACGGTGAGCAGCCGCATCGGCCCGAACACGATGCCCGCCCGCTGCAGGGCGGTGATCACTTTGTTGACCGCGTTGACCATGCGGCGGTAGTTCCGCGCCTGCGCCGCCGCCTTCGAGCCCTTGTCCGCTTGCCGAGTCATCTCTGCATCCTCACCATATTATATGAGTTTCATAGCATATCGACTTCATAGTATGCCCGGTTCCGTGCTGGTTCAAGCCGGTTCAAGCCGGTTCAAGCGGCGCGGCGCGCGCCTACCATCGATCCATGGGAGGGGTGGTGGAGCGCGGCACGCGCGGGCTCACCGCCCGTGACGTGGCGGAACGCGGCGCGGCCGGGCAGACCAACGACGTGCCGTTGCGGGGCGGGCGCACCACCGGCCAGATCATCCGGGCCAACGTCTTCACCCGGGTCAACGCGATCTTCGGGGTGCTGCTGGCGATCATCCTGGCGACCGGCTCGCTCGTGGACGGCGTGTTCGGGCTGTTCATCATCGCCAACAGCGTGGTCGGGATGGTCCAGGAGCTGCGGGCCAAGCGCACCCTGGACCGGCTGGCGATCATCGGCCGGGCGAAGCCCAGGGTGCGCCGGGACGGCCGCACCGTCGAGATCGAGGCCGACCAGGTCGTCCTGGACGACGTGGTCGAACTCGGGCCGGGCGAGCAGGTCATCGTGGACGGCGTCACCGTCGAGGCGGCCGGCATCGAGATGAACGAGTCGCTGCTCACCGGCGAATCCGAGCCGGTCGGCAAGGAGGTCGGCGACGAAGTGCTCTCCGGCAGCTTCGTGGCGGCCGGGACCGGCGCCTACCGGACCACGAAGGTCGGGCGCGCGGCCTACGCCGCCCGGCTGGCCGAGGAGGCCGGCAGGTTCACCCTGGTCTCCTCCGAGCTCAACGCCGGGATCAACAAGATCCTCAAGTTCGTCATCTGGCTGCTCATCCCGGCCGGCGCGCTCACCGTCTGGAACCAGCTCTCCAGCGCGCTGCCCGTCGACCAGGCGCTCGCGGGCATGGTCGGCGCGCTCGTCCCGATGGTGCCCGAGGGACTGGTGCTGATGGTCGCGATCGCGTTCGCGGTCGGCGTGATCCGCCTGGGCGAACGGCAGTGCCTGGTCCAGGAGCTCCCCGCGATCGAAGGGCTGGCGCGGGTGGACGTGGTGTGCGCGGACAAGACCGGCACGCTGACCGAAGACGGGATGCGGCTCGCCCAGGCGCGCGTGCTCGACGGGCAGGTCTCGGTGGCGGACGCGCTCGGCGCACTGGCCGCGGCGGATCCGCGGCCGAACGCGAGCCTGCGGGCGATCGCCGAGGCCTACCCGGTCGACCCCGGCTGGCGGGTGGCGGCCGGGGCACCGTTTTCCTCGGCGCGCAAGTGGAGCGGTGCGACCTTCCGCGACCACGGGACCTGGCTGCTCGGCGCGCCCGATGTGCTGCTCGGCGAGGGCAGCGCGGAGCGCGCCGAGGCCGAGCGGCTCGGCGCGCGGGGACTACGGGTCCTGCTGCTCGGCCGCGGCGGGCGCGCGGTGGACGCGCCGGACGCGCCCGGCCCGGTCAGCCCGGTCGCGTTGGTGGTGCTGGAGCAGAAGGTGCGCCCGGATGCCAAAGACACCCTCGACTACTTCACGGCGCAGAACGTGACGGTGAAGGTGATCTCCGGCGACAACGCGGTTTCGGTCGGTGCGGTGGCCGATTCCCTCGGACTGGCCGGTGGGGACCATCCGGTCGACGCACGGACCCTGCCCGGCGACCGTGACCGGCTCGCCGCCGGTCTGGAAAGCGGCGGGGTGTTCGGCCGGGTCAGCCCGCCGCAGAAGAAGGCCATGGTCGACGCGCTCCAGTCCCGTGGGCACACCGTCGCGATGACCGGCGACGGCGTGAACGACGTGCTCGCGCTCAAGCGCGCGGACATCGGGGTCGCGATGGGCTCGGGGAGCCCGGCGGCCCGCGGCGTCGCACAGATCGTCCTGCTGGACAACACTTTCGCCACGCTGCCGCACGTGGTCGGCGAAGGGCGCCGGGTGATCGGCAACATCGAACGGGTCTCCCAGCTCTTTCTCACCAAGACCGTTTACTCGGTGGCGCTGGCGGTGTTGTTCGTGCTGCCGGGCTTGATCGGGTTCACGAAACTGGCGTACCCGTTCCTGCCCCGGCACGTGACGATGATTTCCTGGTTCACCATCGGTCTTCCGGCCTTCGTGCTCTCCCTGGCCCCGAACACCGAGCGCGCCCGGACCGGCTTCGTGGCCAGGGTGATGCGCTCGGCCGTGCCGGCCGGAATCATCGTCTCGGTGGCCACCTTCGTGTCCTACCTGTTGGCACACCACAGCGTCGGACCGTCCGAACCGGACAGCGTGCGGTCCGCGACGACCGGGCTGATCACCCTGATCTCGATCTCGCTGTGGGTGGTGGCGATCGTCGCGCGGCCCTACGTCTGGTGGAAGGTCGGGCTGGTCTTCGCGATGGTCGCGGCCTCCGCGCTGATGTTCGTGCTGCCGCTCCCCCGGCGGATCTTCGCCCTCGACCCGGGCGATCCCCACCTCACGCTGATCGGGTTCGCCTGCGCGGCCGCGGGCATCATCCTGGTCGAGGCGGCGTGGTGGGCCGGCCGCCGGTTCTGGCCGGCGTCCTGACCGGGCAGCACCCACGGCAACCGGCCGCAATCGAGTGCAACCGATTGCCATCGGCCTACCGGCTGGGTGACCTGGTCGACTCGCGCACGACCAGCTCGAGCGGCAGCAACAGGGTCTTGGCCACCGGCCGCGACCCGGCCACCGCATTGCCTTCCGCCGCGCCCAGCCGCGCCAGCAGCAGGCGGGCGGCTTCCGCCCCCAGTTCCACATTGGGCACGCGCACCGTGGTCAACGGCGGACGCAACTCGTCGGCGAAACGCATGTCGTTGAAACCGACCAGGGAGACGTCCTCGGGGCAGGACAGCCCGCGGTCCCGCAAGGTGTGCAGGGCACCGAGTGCGATCAGGTCGTTGCCGGCGACGATCGCGGTCGTCCCCGGATGGGCGACCAGCAGTTCCGCGCAGGCGTCGGCACCCGCGGCTTCCGAGTACGCCGCGCAGGTGAGCACCGGCGAGCGCGCCGGGTCGATCCCGTGGGCGTCGACGGCGTGCCGGAAGGCGCGGGACCGGACCACGCCGGTCGACAACGCCGGCGGACCGGCGAGGTGCGCGATGTGCCGGTGACCGAGTCCGGCGAGGTGGTCGACCGCCAGCGTCACGCCCGCCGCGTCATCGCCCGCGACCAGCGGGAACATCGTTTCGTCCGTGCCCCGGTTGAGCAGCACGATCGGAATGTCGGCGGTGTGCGCCTGCGTCAGCAACGGGTGCTGTCGCGACGCGGTGCCCACGATGAACCCGTCCACCTGACGCCCGAGCAACGCGTGGTACTGCGTCCGTTCCCGTTCCGCGTCATTGTCGGTGCTCGCCAGCAGCGCGGTGTATCCCTGCGACATCAGAACTTCCTCGATGCCGCGCACGATCGGCGGAAACAACGGGTTGGTGAGATCCGGCAGAATGACGCCGACGGTGAACGAGCGGTTGGTGCGCAGGCTGCGAGCGGCCGCGTTCGGTGTGTAGCCGAGCCTTTTGGCCGCCGCCTGGACCCGCCGGACGGTCGCGGCGTTGAGCCGGCTGCTGCCCTGCGCGCTCAACGCACGGGACGCGGTCGCCTTGTGGACCCCGGCTAGCCGCGCGACATCGGACATGGTCGGACGCTGGGACATGCCTCACCGTACTGATCCGGCCTTCCTGGATGCAACCGATCGCCGCTCCCTTCCGTGTCGCCGTCTGTGCTTTCTGCACTGGTCAGCGCCACCGCAAACGAAAGCGGAGCGCTCCGGCGATTGACAATCTCGGGACGCATCATGCAGGGTGACAACCGATTGCACAACCTTCGCCGGTAGCGCGGCCCACCCGGAGATCTCCGGCGCACCATCGGGCCCGGCCGCCGGCGATGATCATTATCGACGGTATTTCCAACAGATTTCCACCGGAATTTCCAACGGAACACTCAAAGGTGAGGTAACGATGACGGACGGCACAAAGCCGCGGGCCCGGGGAACGCCACTTCCCCGTCGCTCTGCCCCGTTTCGCGAGACAACGGGCGCTCGCCGACGCGTTGTCGCTTACCCGCCGTATTCCGGAACGGACCGAAAGCCCGCCACCACCGTCGGCCGCGCCACCGGATAACCGAAAACCATGATCGTGCCGGCGATTTCGCCGGTGTCACTCCCTGATTCCCCGTCCGCGGGGAGGCGTCCCATCGCGGCACCACGGTGGGGACACCTCCCCATGCCGTGACGTGCCCGTCCGGCGGAAAACTGGAGTTTGGACATGACTGACCGCAGAAAATGGGCGGTACTGGCGACCTGCTTTCTCGCCTACACCTTTGACGCGATCGAACTCGTCGCGTTGACCGTCGCGCTCCCCACCATCCGGACCGATTTGCACCTCAGCACGGTGCAAGGGGGTTGGCTGGCCACCATGACCCTGCTCGGGATCGGCGTCAGCAGCCTGTCCTCGGGCTGGTTCGCCGACAACTACGGGCGCAAGAAAGCGCTGCTGATCTCGTTGATCGTGTTCGGGGTCTTCACCGCGTCCCTGGCACTGGTCTCCTCGTTCTGGTTGTTCCTGCTCCTGCGCTTCCTCGCCGGTTTCGGCCTGGGCGGCGTGTGGAGCGCGGTCTCGACGCTGGTCGTGGAGGCATGGCCGCAGGAACAACGTGCCCGCGCGGTCGCGTTCGTCATCGCCGCTTTCCCGATCGGCGGCGTGCTCGCCTCCTTGATCGGCTCGCTGCTGCTGCCCAACTGGCGGCTGTTGTTCCTGGTGCTCGGGCTGGCGGTGGTCATCCCGGTCGTGGTCGTGGCCCGCACCGTCGGGGAATCCGCGAGCTGGCTGGAACAGCGCAAGACCGAAGCCAAGGCGAACCGCACCGAGCGGGTCTCGGTGCGCGAGATCTTCTCGCCCGGACTGGCCAGGCTCACCATGATCGGCACCCTCGTCGTCGCGCTGTGCCAGGTCGGCTTCTGGGGCGTCAACACGTGGCTGCCGACCTTCCTGACCAGCCGTGGTCTGGACATCAAGACCGTCGCCCTGCTGGTCGCGCTGAACAACGCCGCGATGTTCGTCGGGTACAACGTGTTCGGATACGTGGCCGACAAGATCGGCCGCAAGCCGACCATCATGCTCACGCTCGTGGCCTCCGCCGTGATTCTGCCGGTCTACGTGCTGACCCGCAGCCACAGCGTGCTGGTCTGGACCGGACCGCTGTTCGCCTTCCTGGCTTCCTTCGGCGCCCTCTTCGGCGCGTATCTGGGCGAACTGTTTCCGACCCGGGTCCGGGCCAGCGGCGCGGGATTCTGTTTCAACGTGGGCCGCGGCGTGTCGGCGTTCGCGCCACTTGCGCTCGGTGGCATCGCCACCGGCTGGGGCCTGCCCAGCGGCCTGGTGATCTGCGGCGGGTTCTTCGTGCTCTCCGCGTTGACCATGATTCCCCTGCCCCGCCTGGGACAAGCCGCGACGGCCGGCCCACCGGTGACCGCCACCTCCGGCACCGTCGCCGGTTGACGGGCCGGATCGGCGAAGGCAAAGGCGTGCCCGGAATTCTCCCGGGCACGCCTTTCCCACAAACACCACGATCGCGGCGGGCTACTGCGCGAGCCGGCGGATCCGCTCGTCGAACTCGGGACTGTTGCCCACGAGGCCGAGAAACTCCTCGATCTCCAGCTTGATTCCTTGCTCCAGCGGGAGTTCCAGCCCTTGCACGAGGACCCGCTTGGCCGCGAACAGCGCGGCCGAGGGCAGCACCGCCATCTCCTGACACCACGCGACGGCCGCGTCGACGAACCCGTCCACCGGCAGGACGGCATTGAGCCAGCCGAGACGGAGTGCTTCGTCCGCGGAGAAGGTCCTGCCCCGCAGGATCGCGTCGGCCGCGAAGCCCGCGCCGATCAGCCGCGGCAGCCGCTGCGAGCCGCCACCGCCGGGAATGATGCCGACCCTGACCTCCTGGTTGCCCAGGTGGGCCCGCTCGGAGCCGATCCGCAACTGGCAGGCCAGTGCGAGCTCGTTGCCGCCGCCCCACGCCTGCCCATCGATGGCGGCGACGGTCGGCTGCGGGATGTCGCGCAACAGGCGGGTCAGGCGCAGCCACGACGGCATGCCGTCCGGAACCTCGCCCCGGCCGGCGCGCTGCAGATCGGCCATGTCGCCCTGCGCGACGAAGTAGCCGTCCACACCACCGGTCAGCATGACGACCCGCACCTGCTAGGTCTGCTCGGCGAGGCCTTCGAGCCGGTCACCCAGCTCCGCTATCGAGGCGAAGTCGAGGAAGTTGCAGGGCGGGCGAGTGAACGTCAGCTTCGCGACGCCGCCATGTTGCGTGACAGACCAATTACTCATGCACGAATCGTATGATCCGAGCCCCGGCCCCGGGTGGTCCATGATCAATCTCACCGGCAGTTCGTGCGGCTGAGCGGAAAGCGCTCAGGGGACCGAATCCGCCCCATGAAGCTCCAGCTTCCACAATTGCTCGCAAACCTGCTCAATGGCCCGGATCAGGTGCCTGCGGTAGGTGCTCAGCGAAAGGTTGAGCCGGGCGGCGGCCGCTTCCTGGGTGAGCGACCCGTGGAAGAAAGCCGTGGTCGCCACCCGGTGCGGCTGAGCGGCCCGCGGATCCACCGCCAGTGCGTCGACCGCCGAAACGAGCAGGTCCCGCAGCGCCTCGACAGCGTCGCGGCCGCCGAGACGCTCGACGACCAGGCGGCTGCGCACCAGCGGGTTGGCCGCGAGCAGGCCGGGCCTGTTCCAGGAGCGCAGCCCGTCCCGGACGGCGACCTCGAATTCCGCCCGGGACAGCACGGCCAACTGCGGTGCCGGTGTGGCGGGACGGGCCTGCGGCCCGAAGAGTTCCTGCGGAACGCGCCGGTCGAGCCACGGCTCCACGGGCATCGCCCGCCAGTCGTGGGCGAAGAGGGTATAGGACCGGCCGTTGACGGCAGCGGCGCGTTCGATCGCTTCGTGGTCGAGGTAGTCCATCTGCGGTTGCCAGAACTTGGGGTCCGCGATGACCATGTAGGACCAGGCGAGCCGCTCGGCGCGCAGCCATTCGGACAGTATCCGCATGCTGATCAGGTCACTGACCGGAGACGGGCGCTGGTACTCGGCGGGATAGACCATGAACCTGGCCATCGCCAGGTACTCCCCGGAACGCAGCGGCGTCGTGGAACGGCTGTGTTCCCATACCGCCGCGACCACCGGGTCCCGCGCTGTTTCCGCCTCGTCGAGCGTCGTCAGCCGAAGCCATGCCATGAACGCGACGGGCTCCGAAGACCGCGCTCGCCGGTAGACGACGAAGGCCTCCGGCTGGCGGCTGAGCCAGAAGTCCGCGATGGCGGCCGATTCCTCGCCCTCCGCTTCCGCCGCGAGCGCGCGGACGGCGTCGCGGTCCTCCGGCGACAACGGCGTTTCCTCGATTTCGCCCGCGCTTCGCCAGGTGACGAAGTCCGGCATCACACCGCCATGGCGGTGGAGGAAGCTCAGCGCCCGCAGCGTACGCAGGGCGGCCGGGCCTTGGGCCGTACGGCTGCGGTTCAGCAGATAAGTGCGGATGCCTCGATGCATCTGTTCGTATCCGTGTGGATCTCTCCACCGCAGGTCCTCATCGAGCGCGTCGCGGACGACGTCGTGCGGGAACACACCGTCCGTTCCGGACTCGACGAACGAGAGACCGCGCAGCCAGGCGAATAACTCCGCGGCGTTCTCGTCCGGAGGCAGCACCGCGCGCAGGAGTTCCTCCGTCGTCGTGTAGGCGTGGGCACACACCTCGAGCGCATGCCGGTGTGCCTGGGACGGCACGGCACCGACCAGTTCGGACAGCAGGACTTCGATCACGTGCTGGCCGGGTGTCCACGGCCTGGTCTGCGCGACATCGGTCGCCGCGACCTCGGCGGCGAGCGACAAGGCCAGCGGATGGCCACTCGCGAAGGCCAACACGGCCGCCCGCAGGGTTTCCGGCACTCCGCGCCGATCCAGCAACGTGATCGCCTCGTCCGGGGCGAGGTTGCGAAGCGCGACCACGCGCAGGAAATCACTGCCGGCGAGATCGGCGCGCCAGTCGGGACCGGGCGCCTGACGGCTCGCCACGACCACCACCGCGTCGTCCGGAAGCATGGGCAGGAAACCACGCCTGAACCACTCACCGAGCGCGTCGCACCGTTCGAACGAGTCGACGATCAGCACGATCCCGGAGGTCTCCGCCGCGCCGGACGCGGCGGCCGCGAAGGCTTCCGGAGCGGGGCCGACCACTCGGCCGTCGACCCGCACCACCGCGCGCCCGGCCTGCCGTGCATCGTCGGCGAACCGTCCGAGCAGCGCCGACTTCCCGATGCCACCGGGACCATGGACGTAGAGCACCGAGAACGGCGCGGTTTCCGCGACCAGCGCCGAACGGAACAATTCCCGCTCGGTGGTGCGTCCGACGAAGGTCCGTTCCAGCGCCAGCCGAAGACGATCTTCCAGGCTGTTCGATCGAGGACGCGGACTCTCGGTCATGCCGGTCACTTTACGTGCACGCCCCACCTTGCCGAGCCCCGCAGGCGTTGATCAAGGAGCGGGCTCGGAGGGGAATTCACCGGTCACGGTCCTGCTGTCGGGATGACAGGATTTGAACCTGCGACCCTCCGCTCCCAAAGCGGATGCGCTACCAAGCTGCGCCACATCCCGTTCACCGGAGCACCTCCGCCACGGAGGGCCCACAACGAGCGGGCGACGGGAATCGAACCCGCGTAGCCAGTTTGGAAGACTGGGGCTCTACCATTGAGCTACGCCCGCATACGCCCGGGAAATCCCGGGCGTGGAATCATTCTAGCGGTTCGCGCCGAGCTGATCGAACCGCCCCATGCCGAACCCCCGCCGCTGCCGGGCGCGCTGGTCAGCGAGGTGATCACCCGGCCGAGCATTCGGCGCAGCGGGGCCGCTTGCGCCAGGGGTGGGTACGGTCCAGCGGGACACAACGCTGTCCGCAGCGGGCCCGCAGGCCGGTGCGCGGGTGGTAGTCGAGAGTCGGGGCGACCCAGTGGGTCGCGGCGGCATCGATGTCGGGCAGCCAGCCCCAGTACGAGCGCAGTGCGTCGAAATCCAGTCCCCCCGCCGGGGAAAACCTGCCATGCATGCGCCGCATCGTCGGCCCACGGCGCTTGCCGGCCCCCCACGACGCACCGGCGGTAACACAGCGATTACGCACGTATGCGCATTGTTTACGTGGTCGCTTTCCGTGCGGTCGCCATGGCCCGTTCGATCTCCCAGAACGCCCGCATGGACACCACCAGGCCTGCCGTGTCGACGCGGTAGACGAACACGCCGTCGGTGTCGACGCGATAACCGCCGGGCAGGAACGTCGTGATCGTGCCGACGTTGGCGACCTCGCTCCCGGCCGCGTGCGAGTCCCTGATCACGAACCGGAACCGGTCCACCTTCGCGATGGTGAGATCCCAGAACGCGGAGATCCCATCCCGGCCATGATGACCCCTGCCCTCCGGGTCGAACATCGACGGGCCGACCGGATCCTCGATCACGGCGTCGGCGGTGAACAGGGAAAGCCACTCCTCTTTCTCGCCCCGGACCGTCGCGTTCATCGATCGCCATGACGCCACCCGTGCGGGAGGCTGGTCCACCGCCGGATCCCAGCACACGTCGACGGTCACGAGAACTTCCCGATGATCTCGTCGGCGAACTTCCTGATGGCGTCCTTCTTCGGCCCGATCGGCCCGTCGAAACCGATGCCCTCGAACACCCAGGGCTGGGTGATGATGTCGGTGACACCGATTTCGGCCTGTTCGCGACAGCCGTCGAGGCCGAACCGGTCGATGCACACGGCCTGGATTTCGAACGGCGCGCGTTCCCGCCCGTACTCGGCGCGTAACCGTCGCAGTCTGGCGATCGTGTCGCGGAGGTCGTCGAGCTTCATCATCGCCGACGACCAGCCATCGCCGACCCGCGCGGCACGCCGCAACGCGACGTCCGTATGGCCACCGATGTAGAACGGAACCCGCTTGCCGGGCGCCGGACTCATGCCCAGCTTGGCGAAATCGAAGAACCGGCCGTGGTATTCGACCATCCCGCCGCCGAGAATCAGCCGCAGCACCTCGATCGCCTCGTCCACCCGCTTGCCCCGCTCGGCATACGGCGCGCCGCACCACGCGAACTCCTCGGGCAGCCAGCCGACACCGAGCCCGAGACCGAAGCGGTCGCCGCTGAGCACCGCGACGGAGGCCACCTGCCGCGCGAGCAGCACCGGATTGCGCGAGCCGAGCTTGAGCACCGAGGTGTAGAAGAAGATCTCCCGGGTCACCGCGCTCATCGAGGCGACGGCGATCAGCGGGTCGGCCCAGGGCGTCTCGGCGTTCCAGAACCGGCTTCCGTCCGGGGTGTAGGGGTAGTCGGCGGAAACGGACTCGGAGTAGAACAGCGAGTCCGGCAGCGCGATTGAGGAGAAGCCGTTCTCCTCGGCCGTACGCGCGAGTTCCGCGAACTGGTCGAGCGGGTTCATCGCGATCGACAGCGTGAACTTCATGTGACCGAGGCTATAACCTGTTCTATTTTTCGTCCAGGGCGGAACCGGTGGCCCGCGGCGGCCGGCACCACCAGACTCGGGACATGATCGAAGAATTCGCGGGCGAGGTGGCCCGGAACTACGCACGGTACCGCCGCGGTTATCGCGCCGACGTGTTCGACCTGCTCACGGAGGAGTTCGCGCTCGGACCCGAGGCGCGCGTGCTGGACCTGGGCTGTGGCACCGGAGAGCTGGCGGTCCCGCTGGCGCGCAGGGCCGGCGCGGTCATCGGGATGGATCCCTCACCCGACATGCTGGCGTTCGGGCGCACGCGGGAGATCCCCGGCATCACCTGGGTGCTGGGCGCCGACAGCGACGTGCCCGCACTGGAATCGTTACTGGGCAAGGAAAGTGTCGATCTGGTCACCATCGGCCAGGCACTGCACTGGATGGACGCGCCGGCATTGTTCGCCGCGCTGGCCACGCTGCTCCGGCCAGGCGGCGGGGTCGCCGTGATCGCCGACGGCACTCCGGTCTGGACGCAGGAGACGGCGTGGGCGCAAGCCCTGCGGACGGTCTCCCGGCGGTGGTTCGGCACCTTGTCCTTCCCGACCTGCGGCAGCAGTGAGGAAGAGCGCGGCCGGTATCGCGAACTGCTCGGCGCAGCGGGCTTCGTCACGGTCCGCGAACACCGCCTCGACTACCTGGACCGGCCGACCCTCGACGACGTGGCGGGATCGTTCCTCTCCGCCGCTCCCCTGGAACGGCTACCGCCCGGCGAGCTCCCGCAGTTCGACGGCGAACTGCGGGATGCACTGCTCGCCGCTCAGCCCGACGGCGCGTTCGTCGAGGAAGTCGCCGTGCGGTTGTTGATCGGACGCCGGGAACTCAGGGCGTAGTGTCCGCGTTGTCCGATTCAAGAGAACCGGATCCCGTTGGGAGTCAGACCATGGGCACCGCGATCACCGTGATCGTGCTCCTGCTGATCGTCGCCGCCTGCGTCGCGTACTTCGCCAGGTCACAGACATCGGCCCGGCAGCGCCAGCTCGACGACACCAAGGCCGACGCCCGGCGGCTGGTGGAACGGCTCGGTGGTCAGGTGCTCAACCTGACGGGCACCGACACCGCGTCGAAACAGGCTCTCGCCGACGCGGCGGAACGCTACACCGCCGCCGGATCCCAGTTGGAGCAGGCGCGCAGCGCCGAGCAGGCGAAACTGGTCAAGGAGACGGCACTCGAAGGTCTCTACTACGTGCGTGCGGCGCGAACCGCGATGGGCATGGACCCGGGTCCCCAGCTGCCCGAGGAGGCCGAGCGGGAGCGGGCGGGGAAGGTCTCCGAGCGCCGCAAGGTCCAGGTCGAGGGCCACGACTACGAGGCAGCGCCGGAACCCGCCTCGGGCACGCCCTACTACTACCCGGGCGGCCGAGTCGCCGGGCGGCCGGTGCCGCAGGGCTGGTACAGCGAGCCGTGGTGGAAGCCCGCGCTGGTCGCCGGCGCATGGGGGCTGGGCTCGGTGTTCCTGTTCAGCTCGCTGTTCAGCGGGATGAGCGGTATCGCGACCGCCCAGGCCTGGGAGTCCGGTTTCGACGCGGGCCAGGAGCAGGGGATGTCGGACGGTGGTGACGGCGGCGGCGATGGCGGCGACGGTGGTGACGGTGGTGACGGAGGCGGCGGTGACATGGGCGACGGGGGCGGCTTCGACGGCGGCGGTTTTGACGGCGGGGGCTTCGACGGGGGCGGGTTCGACATGGGCGGTTTCTAGGCTGACCACACCCGTGGCGGTCCATTGCCGATGATCGGGATCCCCTCCCGGCACCGGCGAGCCGCGTGGACGACTCCAGCGGGGGTCAGGACCGCTGGCAGGTCGGGCACCAGTAGAGGTTGCGGGCCGCCAGTTCGGTCTGCGCGACCGGGCTCCCGCAGACCAGGCAGGGCTGGCCGGTACGGCGGTAGACGTAGACCTCCCCACCGTGCCGGTCCTGGCGCGGCGCCCGCCCGGTGACCTCCGGCAGGTGCTCGTCGGCGACCGTGTCGATCCGGCCGCTGCGCACCCCGGCCCGCATCAGCGTGACCAGGTCGTCCCAGATCTCCTTCCACACCACGGGATCCAGGGAGCGGCCCGGGGTCATGGGCGGGATCCCATGCCGGAACAGCACTTCGGCGCGGTACACGTTGCCCACACCGGCCAGCACCTTCTGGTCCATCAGGAGTGTGGCCAGCGGGGCGCGCGAGGCGGAGATCCGCGCCCACGCCAGATCTGCTCGCGCGTCGCGGCGCAACGGGTCGGGGCCGAGCCGGGCCCTGATGTCCTCCACCCGGTCCGGCGTGAGCAGCTCACAGCGGTTGGGCCCGCGGAGATCCGTCCAATGTGTCCGGCCGACCAGCCGCATCCGCACCTGACCGACCGGCGCGACGGTCGGCAACGTCGCTTCGCTGAACGTCCCGTACAGGCCGAGATGGACATGCACCGTCCCGGCGGGACCGAAGTCGTGGAAGAGATGCTTGCCGTGGGCGTCCGCCCGCACCAGCACCTGACCGTCCAGAGTGGACGCCTCGGCGGCGAACTTGCCCTGTGGGCTGGTGACTTCGACCGGTGAGCCCGCGTACCGCCGCTGGTGCAGGCGGGCGAGCCGGTGCAGTGTGTGTCCCTCGGGCATCACACCGCGCCGGATCGGTGCCGGGCCGTGAACCCGGAACCCACGAGTGCTTCCGGCAGACGATTGCCGCCGTGCTCTGCCATCCTCGCCGCCTCAGTTCTTGTTCTCCGCAACCCGCCCAGCCGATCTCGGGGGCGAGTTCGACCACTCGCCCTGACCGGGCGACTCACCACGCGAAGACCGGCACTCAGGCCGAGGGCAACGGCGGCGGCGTGCCGGTCCGTTCGTAGTCGGCGAGCTGCTGGATGCGGCGGTTGTGCCGGTCCTCGGGTGACGGCGGGGTGGACAGGAACGCCTCGACGATCGCGATGGCCTCGTCGACGGTGTGCATCCGCGCCCCGATGCCGATCAGCTGGGCGTGGTTGTGCTCGCGGGCCAGCCGCGCGATCTCCGGCTTCCAGGCCAGCGCGGCCCGGGCGCCACGAACCTTGTTGGCCGCGATCTGCTCGCCGTTGCCGGAGCCGCCGATCACCAGGCCCAGGCTTCCTTCGTCGGCCACCACCCGCCGGGCCGTCTCGACGCAGAAGGCCGGATAGTCGTCGGCCGCGTCGTAGACGAACGGGCCGACATCGGTCACCTCGTGTCCCTGCTCCTTCAGATAGGACGCCAGGTGGTTTTTCAGCTCGAAGCCGGCATGGTCAGATCCCACATACACACGCACGGCGTGGAGTCTGCCATCCCCACCCGATCCGGGCATGCCGCGGGTATGCGGATATTCGCGCAGCCCGGCCACAACCTCCGGCGGAACGCGCTGAGCCGCAGCTCAGCCCGCCGTGTCCCCTCTTCCGGTCGCCGTGTCCCCTCTTCCGGTCGCCGTGTCCCCTCTTCCGGTCGCCGTGTCCTCCGGTTCACGGCCGGTGAGGCGGCGAGACTGGCACTACCCTGCGTGACACCGCTGGGCCCGCCGAAAGCGAGGAAGGGGCGTTTGCTACGGACTATCCGTAGTAAACATTCATTGCTCCACTACCGGCGAGGAGAGGCGGACGCGGTGGGTGACTGGGTGGAGGTCGGGGACGGGGTTCTCGCGCGCCGGTATTCGCATCTGGATCAGACGCTGGGGCTCGTCGTCGGGGGCGAGCGGTGCCTGGTGATCGACACCGGTGGCGACGAGCGTCAGGGAGCGGAGTTCGCGACCGCGATCCGGCAGGTGACGAGTCTGCCGTGGACGGTGGCGATCACGCACGCCCATTTCGATCACTTCTTCGGCACGGCGGCGTTCCTGCCCTGTCCGGTGTGGTCGGGTGAGCGCTGCCGGGAGGTGATCGCGGCGGACGCCGACGCGCAGCGGGCCCAGTGGGCCGCCGAATTCGCCGGGGACGGCAGGACCGAGCTGGCCGATCGGCTCCGCACCGCGAAACTGGTGCTGCCGGACGGACACCTCGGCCGGGAAACCGAACTGGATCTCGGCGGCCGACGGGTCACGCTGATCCACCCCGGTCCCGGGCACACCGACCACGACCTCGTCGCGCACGTGCCCGACGCGCGCGTGGTCTTCGCCGGGGACCTCGTCGAGGTCGGTGCGCCGCCGGCATTGGGCCGCGACGCCGATCCCGCCGGCTGGCCGCGAGCACTGGACGAGCTACTCGCGCTCCGCCCGGCCACGGTCGTCCCCGGTCACGGGGACCCGGTCGGCGCGCAGTTCGTGGAAACACAACGAGAGGAACTGCGGAGGGTCGCCGAGCTACGCCAAGCAGTGCAGACGGGCCGGATGTCCGTCGAGGAGGCGCTCCGGCGCGCTCCCTACCCCGAAGCCGTGGTCCGTCCGGTGCTGGAACACGCCGACGGAACGTGACCCCGAAACCGTCCCCGTAGTCTCACCGACCATGACCGACCGGCACCTGGTGGACGTCCACGTCGTGCTCCTCGACGATCACGGCCGCGTTCTGCTCAGCCGGCGGCGCGACCCGGACCCGCGGTTCGACGGGCTCTGGCATCTGCCCTCCGGGAAGCTCGACGCGGGCGAATCCGTCCTCGAGGCGACCGTCCGGGAAGCGGACGAAGAGATCGGTGTCCACCTCGACCCGGCCGACCTGCGCCACGTGCACACCATCCACATCAACGGCATGGGCCGCGAGCCTCGCCTCGGCCTGTTCTTCGTCGCCCGCCGCTGGGCCGGTGAGCCGGCGAACCGCGAGCCGCACAAGTGCTACGGCCTCGACTGGTTCCCGCTCGACGACCTCCCGAAGGACATCATCGGCTATCCGGCAGCCGGCCTGGACGCCTACCGGGCCGGTCGCACCTTCAGCGTCCGCGGCTGGCCGAACCGGGACTCCGGCGACCCTAGGGAGCGCGAGACGACCGGCCAGGGCGGGGACTGAGCGCGCGCCGCAACGCGCGCTGTCCCGAGTCCTGGAATTCCACGCCGGGAAACGCCGACCGGTCCCTAGTCGAAGTTCAGCCCGCCGGTCCGAGTGCGCTTCAACTCGAAGAAGTCGGGGTAGCTCGCGAGGGCGACAGCTCCGTCGAAGACCTTCAGCGCGTCCTCGCCACGCGGGATCGAGCTGAGCACCGGGCCGAAGAAGGCGACCCCGTCGACGTGGATGGTGGGCGTGCCGACGTCCATGCCGACCGGGTCCATGCCCTCGTGGTGGCTCTTGACCACGGCCTCGTCGTAGTCGGTCACCTCCGCCACGTCCGCCAGATCCGCGGGCGCGCCCACGGCTTCCAGCGCCTCCTTGATCACCTCGGCGAAGTCCTTGTTGCCCTGGTTGTGGTAGCGGGTACCGAACTCCGTGTAGTAATCGCGCAGGACGGCCTCGCCCTTCAGCTGGGACAGCGCGACCGCGACCCGCACCGGACCCCACGCCTTCTTCATCAGCTCCTGATACCGCTCCGGGAGATCGCGGCCGCTGTTGAGCACCGCCAGGCTCATCACGCGGAACCGCAGGTCGATCTCGCGGTGCTGCTCGACCTCCAGGATCCACCGCGAGGTGATCCAGGCGAACGGGCAGATCGGATCGAAGTAGAAGTCGACGCGGGTCTCGGTCATCAGCTCTCTCCTGGTGAAGGTGGTCGCACTCTCAACCCGGCCCAACAGCGAGCGCGTGACGCTTGTTCCCGCCCACATTCATGATTGGATGAACAGAACCACGCCCACTAGCGCTACCAGAGGTGCACGTGCCCGCCCCCAACCTGACCCGCGACCAAGCCAAGCAGCGAGCCGCACTGCTGGACGTCGACTCCTACGAGATCGTCCTGGACCTCACCGACGGTAACGGTGGGCCGGCGGCCGGGGAGACGTTCGACTCGACGACCACGGTCCGGTTCTCCAGTGCTCGCCCGGGCGAGAGTTCCTGGATCGACATCGTCGCGGCCACCGTGCGCGCCGCGACCCTGAACGGCCGGGCGCTGGATGTCTCGTCCTATGTGGAGGACGAGGGCGTCGCGCTGCCCGAGCTGGCGGCGACCAACGAGGTCGTCGTCGAGGCCGAATGCCGCTTCATGAACACCGGTGAGGGCCTGCACCGGTTCGTGGACCCGGTCGACGACGCCGTCTACCTCTACACCCAGTTCGAAACCGCCGACGCCAAGCGGATGTTCGCGTGTTTCGACCAGCCCGACCTCAAGGCCACCTTCCGGCTCACCGTCATCGCGCCCGGCGACTGGAAGGTGGTGTCCAATGCTCGGGCCGAGTCGGTCGAAAAGACCGCGGAAGGCGCCACGAGGACGGTCTTCGCGGTCTCCGAACGCATCTCCACCTACATCGTCGCGCTTGTCGCGGGCCCGTATGCGGAATGGCACGACCGGTATGTGGAAACCACCGCCGACGGCGACCTGGTGATCCCGCTGGGCATCTACTGCCGGGCCTCACTGGCCGAGCACATGGACGCCGAGCGGCTGTTCACCGAGACCAAGCAGGGATTCGCCTTTTACCACGAGGCCTTCGCCACGCCGTATCCGTTCTCCAAATACGACCAGCTCTTCGTTCCGGAGTTCAACGCGGGAGCGATGGAGAACGCCGGTGCGGTCACCTTCCTCGAGGACTACGTGTTCCGGAGCCGGGTGACACGCTACGCGTATGAGCGCCGCGCCGAGACGCTGCTGCACGAGATGGCGCACATGTGGTTCGGCGACCTGGTCACCATGCGCTGGTGGGACGACCTGTGGCTCAACGAGTCGTTCGCGACCTTCGCCAGCGTGCTGGCGCAGGCCGAGGCCACCGAGTACAAGCACGCGTGGACGAGCTTCGCCAACATCGAGAAGTCCTGGGCGTACCGGCAGGACCAGCTGCCCTCGACACACCCGATCGCCGCCGACATCGTGGACCTGCAGGCCGTCGAGGTGAACTTCGACGGCATCACCTACGCCAAGGGCGCCAGCGTGCTCAAGCAGCTGGTCTCCTACGTCGGTCTGGACAACTTCCTGGCGGGGCTGCGGGTCTACTTCGGCCGGCACGCCTGGAACAACGCGACCCTGGCCGACCTGTTGGCCGCGCTGGAAGAGGCGTCCGGGCGCGATCTGTCCGGCTGGAGTGCGCAGTGGCTGGAGACCACCGGGCTCAACTCGCTGCGGCCGCGGTTCGAGACCGACGCCGACGGCCGGTTCACCGCGTTCTCAGTGGTCCAGACCGGTGCCAAGCCAGGGGCGGGCGAGGTCCGCACGCACCGGATCGCGATCGGGGTCTACGACGACGACGCCGAAGGCGCGCTGGTGCGCACCCACCGGGTCGAACTCGACGTGACGGGCGAAACCACCGAGGTACCCGACCTGGTGGGGCGGCAGGCCGGAAAACTGGTGCTGGTCAACGACGACGACCTGACCTACTGCACGATGCGGCTGGATGCCGGGTCCCTGGCGACGCTGGTGGACCGGATCGCCGACATCACCGAACCGCTGCCGCGCACCCTGTGCTGGTCGGCCGTCTGGGAGATGACCCGCGAGGCCGAGATGAAGGCCCGCGATTTCGTCACCATCGTCTCGCGCGGAGTGCACGCGGAAACCGAAGTCGGTGTCGTGCAACGACTTCTGCTCCAGGCGCAGACGGCGCTCAACTCCTATGCCCAGCCTGACTGGGCGAAGAGCGAGGGCTGGCCGCGGTTCAGCGCCCGGATCCTGGAGCTGGCCGGCTCGGCCGAGCCTGGTTCGGACCACCAGCTGGCCTTCGTCAATGCGCTCACCGGCTCGGTGCTGGACGGAGCGACCCTGGACGTGCTGGCCGGCTGGCTCGACGGTTCGGCGCCGCTGCCGGGGCTCACCGTGGACGCGGATCTGCGCTGGCGGCTGCTCAACGCCCTGGTCGCGCACGGCAGGGTGAGCGACACGGAAATCGACGCGGAACTGGCCCGGGACGACACGGCGACCGGACGTCGCAAGGCGGAGCACGCCCGCGCGCTGCGGCCGACCGCCGAGGCCAAGGCGGAGGCCTGGCGAAGGGCGGTGTTCGACGACGGTCTGCCCAACGCGGTCGGTACGGCGATCATCGGCGGCTTCTCGCACCCAGGTCAGAAGCACCTGCTCACCGAGTACGTCGATCACTACTTCACGGTGATCGACGACGTGTGGCAGCGTCGCTCCAGCGAGCGGGCACAGCCGACCGTGGTGGGGCTGTTCCCGGCATGGGCGGTCGAGCGGTCGACCGTGGCGGCGGCCGACGAGTGGCTCGCCACGGATCGCCCGGCCGCGCTGCGCCGGCTCGTCTCGGAGGGCCGCGCCGGGATCCTGCGCGCGCTGGCCGCGCGCGAGTTCGACGAGTCCTGACCCGGGAAACCGTCAAGGCCGCCTTGCCGGATCGGCAGGGCGGCCTTGCCGCGTCCCGGGTGTCGGGATCAGTGCCGCGGGGCCGAGCCCGCCTGGTCGGCGAGCATGCGCAGGCCGGAGACCAGGCCACCGACGAGGTCGCCCTCCTTGAAGGAGGCGACCATGCTCATCACCGCGAGCTTGGCGCCCCGGTCGGGCAGGCGGTGGAAGGCCCCGGAGCCGGTGACCACCTCGACGACCCGCTGGCCCGGCGACACCGCGACCAGTACCGCGGTGGTCGCGGCCGCGCCGATCGAGGCGTGCAGCTTCTCCGCGGCCTCGCGCGTGTCGCCGCCGTCCAGGTTCCCGAGGTAGATGCTGAAGTCGAGACCCGTCTCGCGGCTCGCGAGCGTCAGCGCCTCGTCGAGCCGGGCAAGCTGGACGGTCCCGAACGGACCCGTCGGCTTTGCCGGCTCGTACATCTTGGCGACCGAACGCCGGCCGGTCGCGGTGATCGCGACACCGAACTCGGGTTCCGCGGTCACCTTCTCCTGGGTCAGCTCACCAGCTGCCACGGGCACCTCCTACCACCGTCCCGGCTGCTTCGCCGGAGCTCGTTTCCGGGTGCGGGTGACCCGCACCGATGCCCTCGGGGTTGCCGCTCCACCACATCGGCGGATACTCCCAGGCCTGTCCGGGGCGGTACCGCGGGGTTCCGGCGAACTTCGAGCGCAGCGTGATCAGCGCGACCACACCGTAGATGGCGGCCGGGATCAGCGCATAGATCAAGATCGTCTCGACGATGCTCACGTCCCCAGACTAGCCCGTGACGCTTGACGACCGTTCGTCGCGTCAGACCCGCCGTCCGCCGTGTGCCACGCACCGGTTCACTCGATGGGCTGAAGCGCGTCCCCGCGAAAGGTTGCAACTCACCGTACGGGCGGACTCAACCGCCGTGAGCGTCTTGTTCCCACGATCAGATCCTCGTAACTTTTCACCTGTACGGGCCTTGCGCCCCGCTCTCCCCGCCAAGTAGGTAACGCACCGGTCCCTGGAGGATGGATCATGAACCACGTCATTACCCCCGCGCAGACCAATACCAGCTACATTCCGTCACTGATCGTTACCTCCGAGGATCGTGGCACCCGTGTCACTTGCGGCACACGGGCCACAGCCGGCACGCGGGTCACCCGCGGTACCCGGGTCACGCGGGGCACGAGGGTCACTGCCGGTACTCGAGTCACCCGCGGCACGCGTGTCACTCGGGGCACCAGGGTCACCGCGGGTACGCGTGTCACGCGGGGTACGCGGGTGACCCGCGGCACCAGGGTGACCTGTGGCACGCGCGTCACCGCCGCCTGAACACCCCTGTAACCCGGACGTGGACACGTCGGCTCGCCCCGGCCGCCTCAGGCAGCCGGGGCGCCGTCGTAAGGTCGGCCCGCTTCCTCCGGAGAGTCCGGGATCGCCTCAGGCCGCCACACCGAGGTAGGGCCGCCACAGCGGATCCGCCTCCCCGGAGTGCACCAGCAGCCGCCAGTGCGGCCCGTGCGGCGCGGTCGGCACCACCCGCAGATGCCAGCCCAGCTCCGAAAGCAGCCGGTCGGCCTTGCGGTGGTTGCACTTGGCGCAGCAGGCGACGCAGTTCTGCCAGGTGTGCTGACCCCCACGGCTGCGCGGGAGCACATGATCGATAGTCTCTGCCCGGCCGCCGCAGTAGGCGCACCGGTACCGGTCCCGGTGCATCAGCCCGGCCCGCGTGAGCGGGACCTGAGCGCGGTAGGGCACCCGGACATAACTCGACAACCGAATCACCGATGGCACCGGCAGGGAATAGGTCGCCGCGTGCAGCGTCAGCCCGGCCGGGTCACCGTGCACGACCTCCGCCTTCCCGCACATGACCAGCACCACGGCCCGGCGCAGCGGAAGCGCCGTCAGCGGCTCGTAGGTGGCATTGAGCAGGAGCACGCGCCTGCGGCCCCACAGCGGCGGCGCCGACGGGTCCCGCCCGCGGCGCTGTGCGTGCGGGCGGCCGGTCCGGCCGCTTCGCGTGGGTGGCCCACTGGGCTGGGGGCCGCTGGGGACCCCTCCGCCCGGGTAGGCGCACACGACTCCCTCCGACGCCGGCCCGACCACGTTATGGTCGGGGGCGCCGAGGGGGATCGGTTGTCGGTCTGGCACTCGACCACCTCCACCGGTGCAGCAATAGTCGACCACAGATGACACCGGAAATGCACCTGTGTTAGAAGACGTGTCCTGTGATATCCGCCCGACGTTGGTGTGACGGCGGGCGAAACCGGCCAGAAAGGCACCGCATCCCCACGTGAGACCGTTGCTGAGCGAGACCCCGCAGTGCATCTCCAACCTCGGCTCGTTGTGCTACCAGGTGTACGACGTGACTCACAACGAGTGGCTGGCGGCCTCCGCCGGCTGGCTCGTCGCCAAGCCACTGAAGATCCTCCTGATCATCATCGTCGCGTTCCTCGCACGCTGGATCGTGCGGAAGCTGATCGACCGGGTCACCACCATGCCCCGCAACAACGGCGACCGGAAGCTTCCGGCGTTGCTGCGGCCGCTGCGGGAACGCGCGCCCGGCCTGCTCGGCCCGACCCTGACCGAACGCCGCGCCCAGCGGGCCAAGACGATCGGCTCGGTGCTCAAATCGCTGACCTCGTTCGTGGTCTTCGGCCTCGCGGCCATCCAGGTCCTGGGTGAGCTCGGCTACAACCTGGGCCCGATCCTCGCCTCGGCCGGCATCGTCGGCGTCGCGCTCGGCTTCGGCGCGCAGAACCTGGTCAAGGACTTCCTGTCCGGGATGTTCATGATGCTCGAGGACCAGTACGGCGTCGGAGACGTGATCGACATCGGTGAGGCGACCGGCGTGGTCGAGTCGGTCGGCCTGCGCATCACCACACTCCGGGACCTCAAGGGCACGGTCTGGTACGTCCGCAACGGCGAGGTGCAGCGCGTGGGCAACTCCAGCCAGGGCTTCGCGGTCGCGGTGGTGGACGTCCCGCTGAACTACTCCTCCGACGTCGACCGTGCGGTCGAAGTGCTCGCCGAGGCGGCCACCGCGTCGGTGAGCGACGAGCCGATCTCGCCCAACGTGCTGGAGCCGCCCCAGGTGCTCGGTGTGGAAAGTGTCACACCGGAGGGCATCACCATCAGGCTGACCGTCAAGGTCCGGCCGGGCCAGCAGTGGGCGGTGCAGCGCACCCTGCGTGCCGCGGTGATCGCCAAGCTCGAGGCGGCCGGGTTCGAACCGCCCGCCGGCCGGTTCCTGGGGCAGAGCGGCGCGGCCAACACGGCACAATGAAGGTATGACCACCCCGGAGCCGGAAAACTTCTACGAGGCGGTCGGCGGCGAGCCGACCTTCCGCAAGATCACCGCGCGGTTCTACGCGGAAGTCGCCGAGGATGAGGTGTTACGGCCGCTGTATCCCGAGGAAGACCTCGGTCCCGCCGAGGAACGGTTCAGGCTGTTCCTGATGCAGTACTGGGGCGGCCCGCACACCTACTCGGAGCGACGCGGCCACCCTCGGCTGCGCATGCGGCACGCGCCGTTCAAGATCGGCCCGATCGAGCGCGACGCGTGGCTGCGCGCGATGCGGATCGCGGTCGACGAGGCGGCGCTTCCCGAGCCGCTGGAGAACCAGCTGTGGCGCTACCTGGAGATGGCCGCGCACAGCATGATGAACAGCTTCACCTAGGAGCTCGGCTTGCGGTGGCCGCGCGGGGACGGTCACCGGAAGCGGTCTCCCGTGGACGGTCCCGAGCTTCTCGGCCCGAGCCGACGCCGTCTGTTTCGGACCGCGCGGCGAGTGGAAAATGTGCACGAATCCGCGATTCCGCCGCGCGCGCCGTCCCGCACCCGGTGCACCAGGGCCGCCCGCTGGCGGGCGACCGCGAAACCTGGCGATGACGCAGGTAAACGATCGGTTTCGGACCAGTGTCCGGGTCTTGTAGCGGAAGTATCCGGGCCGTGAAGATGGGGGCGAGGGGATTCTCCCCGTCGTTCCCGTCCGACCTCCGACTCGCACTGGAGCCGCCGCGTGGGCTTCCCGGCCAACCGCGCCACCCGGAAAGAAGATCCGCACCGCTTTCTCGACACGCCCGGTGGCCCGCGGCCGGCCGGATATGTCCCCGGTGCCGGCGTGTCCGGCGAGATCGCGGTCTACTTCGCCGACGATCCCCGCAAGCTGTACCAACTCGAACAATGGTTGCCGGTACTCGAAGAACTCGACTCCCGGCACCCGCTGGTGCTCGTCACGCGGCATCCGAAAACCTACGCGGAACTGGGGGAGATCAGCGGGCTGCGCCGGGTTCTGGCGCCTGCTTTTCCCGACCTGACCGACCTTTACGAAAGCAGCGACTTCAAGGTCGCGGTGTACGTGAACAACTCGGTGCACAACTTCCATTCCCTGCGCCAGAGCCGGATGCTGCATGTCCATGTGAACCACGGCGAGAGCGACAAGGTGTGCATGGTCTCGAACCAGGTCAAGGCCTACGACCGCGTGTTCGTGGCGGGCCCGGCCGCGATCCACCGTCACCGGGCCGCGCTCATCGGCTTCGACGAGGCCAAGCTGGTGCCGGTCGGGAGGCCGCAGCTGGACCTGACCCCCGCCCCCGTGCTCCCGGCCAGTCCGCGCCGCACCATCCTCTACGCACCGACCTGGGAAGGCGAGAACGCCTCGAACAACTACACGTCGATCGATGTGCTCGGCCCGGCGATCATGTCCGCCGCGCTGGCCGTGGCGGACGTCCGGGTGATCTACAAGCCGCACCCGAGAGCGGCGATCAGTCCGCTGCCCACGATGGCCTCGGCGCACCACGAGATCGTCGGCCTGCTGGAGTCGGCCGCGCGGCGCGACCCCGCGGCGGGGCACCGGTATCTACCGACCGGAGACATCCTCGCGGTCTTCCCCGGGTGCGACCTGATGGTCACCGACGTGTCCTCGGTCGGACTCGACTTCCTCTACCTGGCCGGCGAGCGGCCGATCGTGCTCGCCGACCGGTACGGCGACCGGAGCCGGCTCGCCGCCGACGCGCCGATCAGCCGGTGCGCCGAGGTCGTCGACGCGACGACCGTCTCGCGTCTCACCGCCACGCTGACCCGCCTGCTCGTCACGGATCCGTACGCGGCCGAGCGGGCGGTCATCCGCGCGTTCTACTTCGGCGACCTCGCGCCGGGTGAGAGCACGCAGCGGTTCGTCGCCGCCATCGCGGACGCGGTCGCCACCCGCGACCGCCAGGTCGCCGAGCTGGCGGCGGGCGTCACGATCCTGCACAACGAGAACACCGGGAGGTCGGCATGAAGGAACTGCAGGTCGTGATCTTGGCGGCCGGGTTGGGCACCCGGCTGGGCCGTCCGCTGCCCAAACCGCTGACCCCGCTCGCCGACGGCCGCAGCATCCTGCGGCAGCAGCTGGACAACCTCGCCGCGGTCTTTCCGGCCGCGATCCGCCCCACTGTCGTGGTCGGGTTCCGGCCGGAGAAGATCCTGGCGGCGGCACCCGAGGCGAGCTTCGTCTTCAACGAGCGTTACGAGCAGACCAACACCAGTAAAAGCCTGCTCAAGGCACTGCGTGCAGGCTGTTCCGGCGGGGTACTGTGGCTGAACGGCGACGTCGTCTTCGATCCCGGCCTGCTGGCCGAGATCGCGCCGGTGGTCGCCGAGGACAGGACGTTCGTGTGCGTGAACACCGCCGCGGTCGGCGAGGAAGAGGTGAAGTACACCGCGGGCGCCGACGGATACATCCGTGCGTTGTCGAAATCGGTGACCGGCGGTCTCGGCGAGGCGGTCGGGATCAACTACATAGCATCGGACGACAAACCGACATTCATCAAGCACCTCGAAAACTGCGCGGACACCGATTATTTCGAACGCGGCCTCGAAACCGCGATCGACGAGGACGGGCTGCGGGTGCTGGCGCTGGACATCTCCGGCTACTTCGTGGTGGAGGTGGACTTCGACGGCGATCTCGAGCGTGCCAACGTGGAGGTGAGCAGGACCGTCACGTCCGCGGCGTGAGCCCCCGGGGCGCCGCGCGGCGGCGTTTCGGCGTGTTATGGACGGCACGAGAGTTTTCGGCCAGGACCCGGTGATCATCGGACACCGGGGCTGCGGCCGGGGAACGGTCAACGGTCATCTGGAGAACACCCTCGAATCCTTTCTCGCCGCGGCCGAAGCGGGCGTCGACTGGGTCGAGGTCGACGTGCGCCGGACCTCGGACGACCGGCTCGTCGTCGTCCACAACCCGGCGGACGACGACGGGGTGTTCTACGCCGACATCACCGCGCGGGAGGCGGTCGAGAAGGGCGCGCTGCGGCTGGAAGCGCTACTGGAAGCGCTCCCAGCGCAGGTGGGCGTCGACTTCGACGTCAAGACCGCGATGGAGGACGCCCCGCGGGGCGCGGACAGCACGACGATGGGCCGGCTGGCCACCATCGCCGTGCGCGAAGCCGCGCGGCGCGAGCTGCTGATCACCTCGTTCGACCCGGGCGCGCTGGACATCGCCCGCCGGCTCGCCCCCGGCGTGCCACGCGGCCTGCTCACCTGGGTCGACTTCCCGATCGGCCACGCCGTCGCCGCGGCCGGGCATCTCGACGTCCAGGTCCTCGCACCGCATTGGGGTTCGTTGCGCCCCAACGACGTCGAGCCGAAGACGTCGCAGCGCCCGCTGGACTACGTCGTCGACCTCGTACACGCGAGCGGGCGGGAGTTCCTCGCCTGGTGCCCGACGGTCAGGTTCGCGCAGCGCCTGCTGGCCGCGGGCGCCGACGCGCTCTGCGTCAACGATGTTCCCGACATCGTCGTCGAACTCACGCCCGTCCCGATCTGACGGCGCGACTCTCCGACGACTCAGAACAACAGGGGCAGCAAGGCGTGGCGGCGGCGGAGCACGGCGCCGTACCGGGCGTCCAGGCGGAGCCAGGAACTCGTCGCCGTCACGCGGACCACGTCGTCCGGGATCGACGAATCGAGGAACCCCATGCCGGAGAGGGCGAACAGGCACCGCATCGGAACCTTGACCTCCACGCTGCCCTCGGTCACGGTCAGCACCGCCTGATCCATCAGCGACGCGGGTGGCGTGCCGTGCGGGCCCGCGTTGTCACGAGCCAGCGAGACACCCTTGTCGGCGAGTTCCGCGATGACCTTGGCGGGCAACAGGTCCACCTGCTGCCAGTCCCGGCCGGCCGGCAACTCGGAGTGCCACAGCAGGTCCCGTCCCGGCCCGGGGTCCATGCGTTCCCCGGGCGTCACGGTCAGGGCGGCCAGCAGCTCGTTGCCGGAGACCGTCACGTCCCCCGGCTCTACCTCGCCCTGCACCGCGCGGGTGGCCAGTACCTCGAACGGCGTAGCCACCCAGGCCTCGACCACCCCGCCGCCGCGGTTGCGCAGGCGCACGACGGTCTGGCCGTCGAGCCGGACGGCCCTGGCCACGAAGGCACTCAAGGTGTCCCGGTCCGCCGGGTCGGGAACGCGGAGTTCGGTCACCGGGCACTCTCCGCCATGCTCAGCCGGTCCGCCAGGAATGCGCGCTCGGCATCGGTCAGCCGGCGCGGGCGCCCGCTTTCCACGTCGTAGGGCGCCAGCAAGGTTTCGGCCGTGACCGCCACGCCATCCTCCCCTGAGGGTCCATTGTGGACACTGTAGCCGAGGGTGAGGGAAGCGATCTTCAGCTCGCGCAGCTCCAGCTCGACGCGGACCTCCTGGCCGTTCACCACGATCGGCTTCCGGTAGTGCACCGCCAGCTTGACCACCACCATGCCACGGGCGAACGCGGTGAGACCGGCCCTGCTCGCCTCGTCGAACAGCAGCGGTACACGGGCCTCTTCCAGCAACGTCACCATCTTGGCGTGGTTGACGTGCCCGAACGCGTCCATGTCCGACCATCGGGGCCGCACCATCGCGATGTACACCATCAGCGCACCGTGCTTCGCAGCTGTCGCGCCGCCACCGACAACGTCGCCAGATCGAGCCGGCCCGACCGGCTGATCTCGTCGAGGGCCACCCGGGCGCGGGTCAGCCGCGAGGCGTTCGTCTTCTCCCACTGCGCGATCTTCTCGTCCAGGCTGTCCTCGAAGTCGCTGTGCTGCAAGGCATCCAGGGTAATCGCACGCAGCGAGGAGTACACGTCGTCGCGCAGCGAAAGCCGGGCGAGCGCGTGCCAGCGGTTGCCCCGTTCCAGTGCGCTGATCGAGGTCAGCAGCCGGTCGACATCGAGGTGTGCCGACAGGGCGAAGTAGAGTTCCGCGGCCTCCAGCGGGCTGCGCTCGGTATCGACCCCGGCCTCCCGCTCGGCCAGCTCGGCGACCTCGATGATGTCCAGCAGACCATAGGCGTCCAGCAGGACGGCCACCCGTTCGGCCAGCTCCGCGGGAACCCCCTGAGCGACCAGTTCGCCCGCCCGCTCCCGCACGATCTCGGCCTCACGGCCCCCCAGCATGCCCGCCACCCGCGGGGCGAGCGCGGCGATGGTCTCCGCGAACCGGGTGATCTCCGCACCCACCGCCAACGGCTGTGGCCGGTTCGCCAGGAACCACCGGGCGGCCCGGTCGAGCAGGCGCCGCGACTCCAGCAACATCGCGTCGGCGACCTCGGACGACACCACGTTGTCCAGCGCGTCGATTTCCGACCACAGTGAGCCGAGATCGAACACGCGGGTGACCACCGTGTACGCGCGCACGGCGTCGGTCGCGGTCGCGTTCATCTCCTCGGCCAGCCGGAAGGCGTAGGAAACGCCGGCGCCGTCCACGACCTCGTTCACCAGCAGCGTGGTCACGATCTGACGCCGGAGGGGGTGCTCGCCGATCTTGTCGGCGAAGCGCCGACGCAGCGGCTCCGGGAAGTACTCGGGCAGCCGTTGCGCGAACACCTCCGCGTCCGGCAGGCCGCTGGCCAGCAGCTCGTCCTTGAGATCGAGCTTGACGTGCGCGAGCAGGGTCGCCAGCTCGGGAGAGGTGAGACTGTCCCCCGCCTTCTCCCGCTCGGCGAACTCGGCGTTGCCGGGCAGGGCCTCCAGATCCCGGTCGAGCGCCCCCGCCGCCTCCAGCGCGTCCACCAACCGCTGGTGCACCGGCAGCATCGCCTCCGCGTGCGCGCGGCTGACACCGAGTACCGCGTTCTGCCGGTAGTTGTCGGCCAGCACGAGATGGCCCACTTCGTCGGTCATCTCGTGCAACAGCGCATTGCGCTGCTCCCGTTCCAGCTCGCCGGTGGCGACCAGGTGGTCGAGCAGGATCTTGATGTTGACCTCGTGGTCGGAGCAGTCCACGCCCGCGGAGTTGTCCAGCGCGTCGGTGTTGATCTTGCCGCCGGCCTGGGCGAACTCGACGCGGCCGCGCTGGGTGAGCCCCAGGTTGCCGCCCTCCCCGACCACCTTCGCCCGCAGGTCGCTGCCGTTGACCCGCACCGCGTCATTGGCCTTGTCGCCCGCATCGGCGTGGGTCTCGGTCCGCGCCTTGACATAGGTGCCGATCCCGCCGTTCCACAGCAGATCCACCGGCGCCAGCAGGATCGCCCGGATCAGCTCCGCCGGGGCCAGCTTCGTGACGTCCTCGGCGAGGCCGAGCGCCTGCCGCACCTGCGGCGTGATCGGAATGGTCTTCGCCGTGCGCGGGTAGATCCCGCCGCCCTCGCTGATCAGCGAACGGTCGTAGTCGTCCCAGGACGAACGGGGCAACTCGAACAGCCGCCTGCGCTCGGCGAACGAGGACTTCGGGTCCGGATCGGGGTCCAGGAAGACGTGCATGTGGTTGAACGCGGCCACCAGGCGGATGTGGCCGGAGAGCAACATCCCGTTGCCGAACACGTCCCCCGCCATGTCGCCGACGCCGGCCACGGTGAAGTCCTCGTTCTGGGTGTCCACACCCAGTTCCCGGAAGTGCCGCCTCACGCTCTCCCACGCACCGCGCGCGGTGATGCCCATCGCCTTGTGGTCATAGCCGACCGAACCACCGGAGGCGAACGCGTCCCCGAGCCAGAACCCGTAGCTCGCCGAAACCTCGTTGGCGATGTCCGAGAAGGTCGCCGTGCCCTTGTCCGCGGCCACCACCAGATAATTGTCGTCGGCGTCGTAGCGCACGACGTCCGTGGCGGGCACCGTCTTGCCCTCGATGAGGTTGTCGGTCAGGTCCAGCAGCCCGGAGATGAACATCCGGTAGCAGGCGATGCCCTCGCTCAGGTACGCGTCCCGGTCCACGCCCGGATCGCCGGTCGGCACCGGCGGGCGCTTGACCACGAACCCACCCTTGGCCCCGACGGGCACGATCACCGCGTTCTTCACCGCCTGCGCCTTGACCAGACCCAGGATCTCGGTGCGGAAATCCTCGCGGCGGTCCGACCAGCGCAACCCACCGCGCGCCACCGCACCGAATCGCAGATGGACACCCTCGACCCGCGGCGAATACACGAAGATCTCGAACCGCGGCTTCGGTTCCGGCAGGTCCGGCACCCGCTGTGGATCCAGCTTGAAGGCCAGATACGGCCGCAGGCTGCCCTCGGGGTCGGTCACGTAGTAGTTGGTGCGCAGCGTCGCACCGATGACCTCGAGCAGCCGGCGCAGGATCCGGTCCTCGTCCAGGCTCGTGACCGCGTCGATCATCGCGAAGATGTCGCCCACCATCGCGTCGGTCCGCTCGTCGCGGTCCAGGCCGGCGTTCACGTCGAACCGGTGCTCGAACAGGCGCACCAGCGCGGTCGCGATATCGGTGTGCGCGAGCACCGCGTTCTGGATGTATTCCTGGGAATACGGCGTTCTCGCCTGCCGCAGGTACCGCGAATACGCGCGCAGAACGGCCGCCTGCCGCCAATCCAGCCCGGCCCGCAACACCAGCGCGTTGAACCCGTCGACCTCCGTCTCACACCGCCAGGCCGCCGCGAAGGCGTCCTGGAACCGGACACGCAGGTCCTGCTCGGCCGCCTCGCCGGAGGAAACCGTCAGATCGTCCACCTGGATGCGCAGGCCGAAGTCGTAGATCCAGGACCGGGTCCCGTCCTCGCGCCGCAACTCATACGGCCGCTCGTCGACGACCTCGACACCCATTCGCTGCAACATCGGCAGCACCGCGGACAGGGTCACACCCGCACCGAGCAGGTAGAGCTTGAACCGCCGCTCCCCCGGCTCGGCGTCGGCCGGCACGTAGAACGACATCGCCAGATCGCTCTCGTCCGCCAGCCCTTCCAGCCGCCGGAGATCCGCCAGCGCGTCGACCGCGGTGAAATCTTCCTTGTACGCCTCGGGAAACAGGCCCGAATACCGCTGCCCCAGCTCCGTCGCGGACTCCTCGCCCAGCGGCCCGGTCACCCGGCGGGCACCCCCGGCGCGTTCCCGCCGCTCCGCCAGGATCGCCTCGACCATCAGATCGTCCCAGCCGCGCACCGCCTCGTTGAGCCGCTCCTGGATGCGCGAGACGTCCGGGGTGACCGTGTCCGCGGGATCGGTGTGCACGGTGAAGTGCACCTGGGCGAGCGCCGTTTCGCCGACGCGCGTGCCGTATTCCAGATGCGTGCCCTGAAGTTCGGCGAGCAATACCTCCTGCATCGCCAGGCGGGACCGGGTGGTGTAGCGGTCACGGGGCAGGAAGACCAGGCACGAGTAGAACCGGCCATAGGGATCCCGCCGCAGGAACAGGCGCAAGCGGCGGCGATCCGACAGCGTGATCGCCCCGATCGCCGTGCTGTACAAGGATTCGTCGTCGGCGGAGAACAGGTCGGCGCGCGGCCAGTTCTGCAGCACCTCGAGCATCCGCTGGCCGGAGAAGGACTCCATCGGGAACCCGGCGCGATGGATCACGTCCCGGACCTTGCGGCGCACCACCGGGATGTCCAGCACGTCCTCGTGCAACGCGCTCGTCGGGAACATGCCCAGGAAACGGTGTTCGCCGGTGACGTTTCCGCGCTCGTCGAAGGTCTTCACCCCGACGTAGTAGGGATAGACCGGTCGGTACACCGTCGACGGCGCGCTCGCCTGGGTGAGCACCAGCAGGTTGGGCGCGAGCACGCTGGCACCGGTATCCGGGCCGGCGGTGAGACTTCGCGCGGGGAGGTTGTCCTCACGGAGCACGCCGAGCCCCGACGCCAGCACCGCGCGCAGAGCCGGTTCCCTGCTGCCGGGTTCGATGTCGTCGGCCAGCTCCGAGCACCGGTACCCGAGAAACGTGAAATGCCCGCCCGCGAGCCAGCGCAGCAGGTCGACGGCCTCCTCGACCTCGGCACTCGGCAACGGGGGCGGGTTCTCCTCCAGTTCGACCGCGAGGTCGAAGGCCGCCTGCACCATCTTGTCGGTGTCCTCGACGACCTCCCGGACGTCGGCCAGCACCGAGGTCAGGTGGGTGTCCAGCTCGCGCGCTCGCTGCGGGTCGCTGATCTGGTCTATCTCCACATACATCCACGACTCGACGGCCGCACCGGGCGGCGGATCGGCGGCGTCCGCGGTCGGGTGGATCTCCAGCAGCCGCCCGGTGATGTCGCGGGTGACCACCACGATGGGGTGCACCAGCCGCTGCACCTGGACCCCGTCCCGGCCCAGCTTCGCGGTCACCGAATCGACCAGGTACGACATGTCGTCGGTGACGATCTGCACGACCGTCGCGTCACGGGTCCAGCCGTCCTCGGCGATGGTCGGGTTGAGCAACCGCACGGCCGGCCGGCCCAGCATCCGCACCTCGGCGAACTCGAGGTGCGACCGCACCGCCCCCACGAGATCGACCGGATCGTCGCCGACTACCTCCTCCGGCGGAATGTGCCGGTAGTACAGCCGGATCAGCTCGGCCAGGTCCGGCGCCTGCGCTGCCGCGGCCTCGATCAGTTCGTCCCTCCCCTGCTCCGGGCTGGCCGGTCCGGACCGGGTCTCCGGGGCCATTGCGCCGAGGCGGGACGAAACTCCTGTCGAGGTCATTTCAGGCAACTCCAGTACGGAACGATTACGCCGAACAGCCCCACCCTAAAGCCTGGCGCGTCGGGGAAAACGGGGCGGCACTCAAAGTGAACACCACCCATACCGGCACCGGAAGCGACCCGAACCCGACCGTGAACCGGCCGCGCCGACGGCCGTGAGGATCGCGATGTCGAGGGCTGTGGGGACGCGGTGGCGACCCAGCCTCGGTGGCGTGTCGGTGGCGTGTCGGTGGCAGGGAAACGGAGTGTCGGTGAGATGGCCGGCGCCTGGCTTGCATGATGATCACCCCCGAAGCGGCGGATCGAACGGTCTTCGACCGCCAGGACACCGGCGACGAACCGCCTCGGCAAGGGGCCACCAAGACACCGGCGACCCACCCCGCACCGCCGCGCCACCCGGCCCTTCACGACCGAGCCGGACCTGCGACCTTGGGCTCCGGCAACCTCAGCGGCAACCGAAGCCCTGATCGGGACGCGGCCACCACCACGGCGGCCCGCTGGTCAGGATCCGCCGCGATGGCGGCCGCTGCTCGGCGTTTCGCCGTTGCGGCCATGCCCGTTGACGGCGCGGGTCTCGCCTGAGTTCTGGCCACCGAGCCGCTTGACCAGGGCAGCCGCGCTCGAGGTACCGGCCTGGTGCTCGGCGAGCGCGCGGGCGAGGAGATCGGCGAGTCCGGCGTCGGGCGGCAGGTCGTCGTCCAGTTCGGAGCCGGGCACCTCGGAGCGGAACGGCTCCCCGAGCTCACCGTCCTCGATGACCGGCGTGCTGGTGAACGGGGTTTTTGAGACCTTGGCCGGCGGGTCGGCAGGCACGGTGGCCCCGACGTGGGACGCCAGGTCATCCAGAGGCAGCTCGTCGAACGGCGCGAGTGAAGGGGGCAGCTTCAGCCGCGGCAGCCAGTCGTCCTCGGGCACCGGGGCCGGACCCACACCATCCGGAGCACCACCGCCCGAACCCACGCTGCCGAAACCCATACTGTCCGACCCCACGCCGCCGGAACCCCTGGCGTCGGAAGCCACGCCGCCGAAACCCGCGCTGCCGGGGCCGCTCTTGCGCATGGCCTGACCGGCCCTCGACGCCTCATCGAACGCTTCCTGTCCGGCTTCCGCGGCCGATGTTCCGAAGGACGGGTTTGAGCCGTTCGTGTACCGCTCAGCGCCGGAAATCGCCCCCTCCGCCGAACCCGATGGACCCGACGCGGCAGGGCCGCCGGTCACACCGCCGACCGTGCCGCCGGTAGTGCCGCCGGACCTGTCCCCGAACGCGCCAGGCGTTGGCGGGTTGGCCGCCGAAGCGGAAAAATCCGTTCCTCCGACCGAATCCGACGTCCCCGGCGCCGCTGAATTCGCCTTTCCGAACCCGGCGCCTTCCGCCGATCCCGGGTCCACCGTTCCGGCGCGCCGGCGACCTCCTCCCGCACCGGTGCTGATCCCGAGCCGGTCCAGCACCGAGCGCGCCGCCACGGAGCCGTGTTCCGAGTCGTGCCGTGTCTTGGCCTTGGCTGCCGGCTCTTCCCGGCCCCACGATTCCGCCCGAACCTCGCCGCTCGCGGCGGACTCCCGCGCCGTCGACGCCGGCGTGACGGGCTCACTTGTCGCCTCGGGCTCGTTGACCTGCCAAGCCGTCTGACCAACAGTCAGCCGCGCCACTCGTTTCCCGGTGGACTCCGACGCAACCCCCGACTCGGCGGGCTCCCCCGCGTCCCCTGACTCGGCAGACCCCCGCACGACCCGCGAGTCGGCGGAATCCCGAGTGACCGGTGAGCCGGCGGACTCCCGCACAAGCTGTTGCCAGCCGGACTGTCGCGCCGCGATCAGCTGTGCCGCCTCCTGAGCGGCCGCCTCCCGCGTCCGGGCTTCCCGTGCCCCGAATTCCCCTGTCCTCGATTCGCGTGTCCGGGGTTCCGGCGCGACGGGTTGCCTGGTCCCGGCTTCTTGTGGCGCGGACGCCCGGGTCGCGGACTCCTTCGCGGTGGACTCGCGGTTGGACGCGGGCAGCCGCGCCGCAGTCGGCTCTTCCGCCGCACCGGCGGGCACCCACACCACGGCCGACTGCTCGCTCTCGCTGGCCGGGGGCTGCGGTTCCCGTTCCCTCGTTGGTCGGCTCGCTTCGACGGCAAGGCGCGTCACCGGTTCCTCCGCGGGCGCGGGTGCCAGCGGCAGCTCGGGGACCTCGGTCTGCACGGACCGCAATGGTTTCAGCGACGTCAGTGGTTTCAGCGGCCTGACGGGCCGCGCCGGCTCCTCCGCTGGCTCCTGCCACACGCCGGCGCCCGGGACGATCTCGGGCTCGCCCGGCGGAGTCACGGACGTCGCCGCCTGAGCTTCGGCCGCACGCCGTTCGCTTTCCGGCTGTGAAACGGCCCGGAGCAGAACGGTCGGCTGGTCGACGGCCCAGCGCTCGAGAGCCGAGTGGGCAGCCGGCCGTTCGAGTGCCCGCGGTTCGCGTTCCTGGTCTTCGAACGCCTGAAGTGCGGGCGCTGCCTGCGGCACAGGGGATTCGACAGCCCGGTGTCCCGCTCCCTTTTCCCGGCCGGCCCACGGCCGCGCCGGCTGCTCCTCTCCCGTCGTCGCGCCCGCCGGCTGATCCTCCGCCGCCCAAGGGCCCGCGGCCCGGAATTCGACCGCCCGGTGGCCCCCCGAACGCTGCCCGACCGCCGGCTGCTCTTCCACGGATTGCGCATCCGGCCGTTGCGCGACCCCAGGCTCACCCGACCACTGCGCGACCAAACCCCGCTCGTCGGGGTGCGGGTCTCCCGGTCGTCGCCCATCGGACCACTGCTCGCCCACTCGCCCGGCCGCACGCTGGTCATCCCAGGACCGGCCAACCGCGACCGGTTCACCCCGCACCGGCCGCACGACCGCCTCGCCAGGCTCCTCCGGCGCGGCCAAGGCAGGCTCCGACTGTGCCGGGCGCGAACCGAGACGAGCCGGCGCCGAGTCGAGGACCCGGTCCAGGTTGACCTCGGCATGGCCACCGTTGCCGAATTCGGCGCACAGCAGCCCCACAGCCTGCCGACGGGCGCGCGCATGCAGGTGCTCGGCGGCGCGGCCGCGGTGCAGGCATTCGATCGCCTCCGAAGGCCGCCCGAGACGATCCTCGACGTGCGCGAGTTCCGACCACAACTGGGCCGCCAGCGCGTGCAAGCCATGGTGTTCGGTGCTGTGCACACCCTCTCGCAGGACCGCGCCCGCCGCCTCGGTCGCGCCGGTGGGCAGCAGGATCCTGGTGGCCACGGCGAGCCGGAGCCAGCCCAGGGGCGCGATCGAGGCCGCGCGCACCGGTTCGTCCAGGAGCGGCCGCGCGAGCTCCAGTGCGTGCTTGGTGTCGCCGCGGTCGAGAAGCGAGCAGATCAGCTGGAGCACCAACCGGACGTGGACCACTCCCCCGTCCCCGTGCGGATCCTCCAGCTGCTCGAGGAAACCGAGCCCGGTGCGGGCCGCGTCGGCAGCGCCCAGGACGTCTCCGTGGCGGCGGCGATGTGCCGACACACCGACGCGGAGCAGGGCCCGTGCCAGCAACCTGCCGTCGTCGTCGAGCCCGGCGTCCACGCCGGCCAGCCGGTCCGCCTCGCTCAGCGTGCGGTCCAGTTCGGGCTTGCGGCCGAACTGGGACATGCAACCCACGAGGTGACACAGCGCGGTCGCCTTGGACGCCCCGGAGAAACCGGGAAGATCCAGCACCGGCCGGAGCGCGGCGAGTCCGGTCAAGGGCGCGCCGACGCTGCGGGCGCACACCGCGAGATCGGTCCGCAGACCCGCGGCGAGCACCTGGTCACCAAGATCCTCCGCGGCCCGCAACGCGGCCACACCCCGCGGCACGGTGGCCGTGCGCAGTCCGAGCCGGACCCGTGCCGACACCACGAGACTCTCCGCCCGCACCCACAGTTCGCTGGACCCGGCCGTCTCGGCCAGCGCGGCCGCGCGCTCACCGAGCACGAGGGCGAGTTCGGGCGCGCGCATACCGAACGCGGCGGCTTCATCGAGCAATCGCTCGATGGCGTACGGCTCGCTCCCACTGGCCCTGGCCCACGGGTCGGTGCGGGGTACGAGCGGGTGCGGTCGGATGTGCTTGGTGGCTACCACTCCGGACTCCCGGTTCAGGTCGGCTCAGACGACTCGCACTGCTTCTCTGGTTGCGAGCTCAGTCGCGCGTCAGCTTGCGGTGAGTCACCCGATGCGGCCGAGCCGCCTCCGCTCCCAAGCGGCCGATCTTGTTCTTCTCGTAGCCCTCGAAGTTGCCCTCGAACCAGAACCACTGTGCCGGGTTCTCGTCGGTGCCTTCCCACGCCAGGATGTGCGTGGCCACCCGGTCGAGGAACCACCGGTCGTGCGAGATGACCACCGCGCAACCAGGGAACTGCTCGAGCGCGTTCTCCAGCGAGCCCAGGGTCTCCACGTCGAGGTCGTTCGTCGGCTCGTCCAGCAGGATCAGGTTGCCACCCTGCTTGAGGGTCAGCGCCAGGTTGAGGCGGTTCCGCTCGCCACCCGAGAGCACCCCGGCCGGCTTCTGCTGGTCCGGTCCTTTGAAGCCGAACGCGCTGACGTAGGCCCGCGACGGCATCTCGGTCTGCCCGACCTGGATGTAGTCGAGCTTGTCGGACACCACCTCCCATACCGTCCGGTCCGGGTCGATCCCACCGCGGTTCTGGTCCACATAGGACAACTTGACCGTTTCGCCGATCTTGACCTCGCCGGAGTCGGGACTCTCCAGCCCGACGATGGTCTTGAACAATGTGGTCTTGCCGACGCCGTTGGGACCGATCACGCCCACGATGCCGTTGCGCGGAAGGGTGAACGACAGGTCGTCGATCAGCAGCCGTTCGTCGAAACCCTTGCGCAGGTGCCCGGTCTCGACCACGACGTTGCCCAGCCGGGGCCCCGGCGGGATCTGGATCTCCTCGAAGTCGAGCTTGCGGGTCTTCTCGGCCTCCGCCGCCATCTCCTCGTAGCGTTCGAGCCGGGCGCGGGACTTGGTCTGCCGCGCCTTGGCTCCCGCGCGCACCCAGTCCAGCTCGGTCTTGAGCCGCTTGGCCAGCTTCGCGTCCTTCTTGCCCTGCACCTCCAACCGTTCCCGCTTCTTTTCCAGATAGGTCGAATAGTTGCCCTCGTAGCCGACGACCCGGCCGCGGTCCAGCTCCATGATCCACTCGGCCACGTTGTCCAGGAAGTACCGGTCGTGCGTCACCGCGAGGACGGCGCCCGCGTAGTTCGCCAGGAACTGTTCCAGCCACAACACGCTTTCGGCGTCCAGGTGGTTGGTGGGCTCGTCCAGCAGCAACAGGTCGGGCTTGGACAGCAGGAGCTTGCACAGCGCCACGCGGCGCCGCTCGCCACCGGAGAGATGAGTGACCGGCTCATCGGGGGGCGGGCAACGCAGCGCGTCCATGGCCTGTTCCAGCTGCGAGTCCAGTTCCCAGGCGTCGGCGTGGTCGAGTTCCTCCTGGAGCCGGCCCATCTCCTCCATCAGCGCATCGCTGTAGTCGGTGGCCATCTGCTCGGCGATCTCGTTGAAGCGGTCGAGCTTCACCTTGACGTCGCCAAGGCCCTCCTCGACGTTGCCGCGCACCGTCTTGTCCTCGTTCAGCGGCGGCTCCTGCTGCAGGATGCCCACCGAGGCACCCGGCTGGAGGAATGCCTCCCCGTTGCTCGGCTGGTCGAGCCCGGCCATGATCTTGAGCACGGTGGACTTCCCGGCCCCGTTCGGACCCACGACGCCGATCTTGGCGCCCGGGTAGAACGCGGTGCTCACGTCGTCGAGAATCACCTTGTCCCCGACGGTCTTGCGCACCTTTTTCATGGTGTAGATGAACTCGGCCATGGAGTCGATCGTAGAGCCGTCCCCACGCCGCCCGAACGGCGGTCACTGTGCTCGTGGCGTCCTCGCGCACGGACTCGGCACTGCCCGACCCGGGCAGCACTTCCGGACACCCGCACGGCGCTGCTGGTCAGGGCCCTGCCAGCGATCGCGACACCGGGGGGAGGCCGCTGGGACAGCCGGTGTCGGCGCGGACCTCGCCGTCCCCGGGTCATCCGCCGACCGGCATCACCTCACCCACCTCGACCTGCGAATTCCTCGGGTCACCACCTCGCGAATGCCACCCGGGCGGCCCGCCCCCGGCCGGTTCGGCGTGCTCCGCTCGTTCGACCGTGGCGGTGCACAGCATGAGGTTCGGCCCGACCGCCCAAGCCTCGACCTCAGGTACAAGGCGAGACTGGCCTTCCGAGGTCTCGAACTCGGCCACGAACAACCGGCCGGTCACGATCACCGGATCACCCCGGCGCAGCACGGCCTGCGCCGTCACCGCCAGCTTCCGCCAGCACTTCACCCGGATGGAGAAGTGCCGGTGGTCCTGCCACTCCCCGCGCTGCTTGTCGAACTTGCGCTCGTTGGCTCGCACCAGGAAAGCCGTGAGCTCATGCCCGTGCTCGCCCACCCGCTTCAAGGTGACCTCACTGATCACGGTGCCCAGTACGGTCACCGGAGTTTCCCCTATGGTCATCGCCCTCGCCTTTCGCCCTCGCCGGTATCGGTCCGTACCACCAGCCTGCCCCCAGGGGGAGGCGGTGAGAACCGCGTTCCAGCGAAGCTGTGGACAACCCGGGGTCTGTGGACAACCTCGGAACTCAGGACGCGTGCACGGGAAAATGTCGGCGGATCCTGTTACAAGCCACCGTTTGTAGGCCGTTTGCAGGTCACCGTTCCCGGGGGAGGACAGTATGCCGCCGCCGGGCAGCGGCCCAGCGGCGGCACGTCGGCTGTCACCACGCGGGGGAACCCGGCGAATAACCTCACCGACATCAAGGAACAGGCTCAAGCGGAAAGCGCGGGGCCGGTCCTGGCCTTCACCGTACGATCTAGCGCTGATATTCCGCGAGTTCCTGTTCTCGCTGCCCGATTTCACCTGAATGCCCGGCGCCGACCCTGGCACGCCGCACGCGCTCGCGCACCCCGCGCAGGATCTTCAGGACCAGGCGGGTCACCAGCGAGGTGACACCGACCCACGGCACCAGCAGGATGATCATGGAAAGCACCGCGAGGGTCACCACGCCGGCCTCACCGCGGTCGAAGGCCACGGTGCACACGTGCCAGTACTGCGCGATGTTGACCATCGCGGTGTCCAGGTAGCGCGGCAGGAAGATCACCATGTTGACCATCGCCGCGAGCAGCGCGGGAACGACGAGCGCGACCCAGATCGTGATGATCACCCGGACCCGGCGCCGGAGGTTCCGGATCGACCGGGCCGGCTCGCGGCGCAGGACCGCGTGCCGCAGGATGGGCGGGATCTGCTCGAACAGGTTGGGCACACCCACCAGGTCACCCAGGATGTAGTAGCCGTCGAGCCGGACCAGCGGGATGAGTTGCTGCAGCATCTGCACGTGGATCAGCACGATGATCGTCGGGATCGCGGCGAACCCGGTCGTCAGGTAGATCGCGCCGAGCATGACCGCGAACACGGAGTTGAAGTAGATGCCACCGAGATCGGTGCGCAGGCGGCCGCGCCGGTCGAGCCGGTAGGCGTCGTTGACGTTGGTGTAGAAGGCCGGCGCGACGATGAGGACACCGACACCGATCGCGCCCGGCCTGCCACCGCCGTAGTGGCAGCCACCCGCATGCCCGCACTCGTGGAAGAGCGTGTTGGTGATCATCACCCCGAACACGGCCAGCATCAGGCCGGGCGAGCCGACCGAGGCGTGCAGGGACGTGTCGACGTGCCCGGTGACCAGGAGCCACACGTCGAGGGTGAGCAGGGCCAGCAGCACGGCGACCACGATCGGCGGGAGAAACAGCGGCGCGAACATGGCGGCGAGGCGGCGGACCGCCCCGGCCGGGATCAGCACCCGGTGCAGGGACAGTGCCAGCAACGGGTTGGCCCGGGGTGGAGCCGCGACCTGCTCGTCGAGAGTGGCGAGCCCGAGCGGCTTGAGCTTGCGCTCGATCAGATACTGCGCGGCCTCGGGCGAGAGCAGCGCGCCGAAGTCCCGGCTGGCCTGCTCGGCGACCTGTGCCAACGTGCGGTCACCGGTGATCGCGCCCAGGACCGCGTTCAGCATCCGGGACACCAGCACCATCTGGCCGTCGTCGCGGGAGACCAGGTAGCGGGGTTCGTCGTAGCCGCCGCCCTCGTACTCGCCGAGCAGCGAAATCCCCTCGGCAAGCCGGGGCACGGCATCGAGGTCCGGCTCGGTGGGCAGGTCCGGTGCCGGGGCCGCCGACGGCGAGGCGGGCACGTTCTGCGGCGTGTGTCGGGTCATCGGGAGTTCCTCCTCACGCCGCCGCGGTCGGCCGCGTGTTCGGCCCGCGGTAGCGGGCGGTATCGGTGGTCACGGGCCTCGCCCGTCGAGCCACGTCTGTCGCGTCGGGAGCGCTGCCGACGAGGTGTTCGCTGCTGTTCGGCCGAGTGGCTCGGTGGCCGGAGAAATCCCCGGCCACCGAGCTTGGCAATGCCGTGACGGCGCTCGGGCACCGTCGTCGGAAGCGGGATGGGTCGCCGGTTTCCTGGTCGGCGAGGAACCGACGCCTATCCCGCGCCCACTAACGTCAGTCGGCGTCGACAGCCTGCAGGATCACGACGGTCTGGTTCGCGTCCGCGTCGGCGTTGCCGGCAGCCTCCGGAACCGCGACGGCCACGTTGGTGATCACGTTGGTCAGGGTCTGCATCGCCTCGCGGGCGGGCAGCAGCGCGGCGTCCTGCAGCTCCAGCATCGAAAGCTCGGTCATTTCTTGTTCCTTTCAGCGGATCATCGATTTTCCTCGTACCCGGCCCATTTACCGTGTACGCGAACAAGAAACCATATCCGCCGTCACCAATTCGTCACGATACTTACCGGCACGATTCTCAACACTCGACCTGATTATTTTCGCGTATGGAATTGCAAAAAAGGTTGTGGCGGGAGCGGCCCCCGGAACCGCTCCCGCCACACGGTCCGCCCTGCCCGGGCGGGACAGCACCGGGCAGGGCGGACACAATTGCA
>DASSAD010000255.1:0-3892 GCA_035685725.1 Amycolatopsis sp.
CGCCGGGTTGGGTTGAGGTCACCGTCGAGGAATTGGCGGCCGCGTTGCCGGAGGAGGGTGTCGACGTGCTGCTGAACCCGGGCGCGTCGGCGTCCATGCGGGTCATCGCCGACGTGCTCAAGGAGTTCGTCGCCAAGGGCAGCGACACCGTCGACACCGTCGACACGGTCGCGGAGGAACCGGCTGACGTCGTGAAGGAGCCGGTCGGCGAGGAGTCTTCGGCGGCGCGGGTGCCGACCACGAGTGCGGTTCCGGTGGTCAGCGAGGGCGCTCCCGCCGCGGGTGCTCCCCGGGAGGCGAGTGAAGCGAAAGACGTCGCGGCGGAAGCGATCGTCGCGGCGAATCGCTGACGCCGGCTTCAACTTTGGGTGGGGCCGGAACATGCCGGTCCCACCTCGTCCGCCCGGCCTGGCCTGCCGCTCGAGCCGCGGCGACGGTGCCAGCCGGGCGGGTGGTCGGTGGCGTGGGTTTCTGTTGTCCGGAGCACGCGTCCGTCGCGAGCACCGTTTGCTGGCTGGTCAGGTGATTCCCACGCCTACCGTCCTTGGTCGCGTGCTCGGGTTCGGCGGCTGGCGAGGGATATCCCTGTCTTCGTGCCCGCGGCGGAAACGGTAGCCGCTGCTCGACAGGGTGCGTTGATTAGATTTCGGTGGCCGCAGTCCGAGTCTCGTGCGGTCGGCGGACCAGTCGATTTTCGAACAATCGCCGGAAGGCAGCGTCAATGTCCGGTTGTCCCGACAGAGTTTCGTTCGATGCCGATCAGGTGCGGCGGGTCGCGCAGGAGATCGGCCGGCTCATGGACGACACGTCGGCGTTCGGGGCGCTGTCCAACCAGAGCTTGAACGGGGGACAGTTCGACGCGGCGCTCTGGCTGCGGCAGATCGTCCAGAATCGCAAGCAGGGCCTGCTGCAGCACGTGCAGGATCTCAAGTCCGCGCTGGAGGACATCGGGACGAGCCTGCAGGACGTGGTGAACGATCTTCAGCGAACCGACGGCCAGAACGCGGCCGACGTGCGGCGGTTGCTCGACCAGGACATGGGGGCGTTGGGCAACGCGCTGGCGCGGGACGCCCCCGAACTCGGTTTCGGAACGAACGGTGTGCCGCCGGCCACCCTGCCCGGACAGTCAGGCGACCCCCCCAGAGTTGATCGCCCACCGGGAAGTCACGGGGGCGCGACGACGGGTGAGGTCGGCGCGCAGACCACGGCGCTCGCCTGGCCGTCCGGCGGCACCCCTCCACCCGGACCCAGCGCGGACGCGGTGCCGAACGGCGGGCCGGTTTCGTTGTCCGGGGATCAGGCGATCGCCGCGGAACAGACCGGAATGGCTTCTTTCCTGAGCGGAACCGCGGTGTCACCGTTCGAGGAGGTGCCGGCCGTGGTCTCGGCACGGGGAGTTTCCTCCGATTCAGGCATCGAGCCGGAGGATCGGCTGGCGGGCGATACCGGGAGCGCCCCGGATTCGGAGACATCACGCGAAGAAGCGCAATCCGGGGCTCCGCAAACGTATCAGGGCGCTCAACCGGCCAGCACACCGCAGCACAGCGTGACCGCCCTTGCCGGCGCGGCACCGAGCATCAAGACCGTCGCCGAGCCAACCATCCAGCCCACAACCACCGCCGCGATTTCGCATCATGTCACCGCTTCCGCTTCGTGGGCGCCGGAGTACGCGGCTGCCGGTGAAGGCTTCGCACCCGCGCCAAGCGGTGACCTCGCCGACTGGATTCACCAGGCCACCGACATCCTCCGCGCGAACGGCATGCCCGTGAACAACGCCGATGTTCAGCTCATCGCGACCATCATCCAGCACGAGTCCGGTGGCGATCCCAGCGCCGTGAATCTGTGGGACGGGAACGCCCAGGCAGGTCACCCCAGTATCGGCCTGATGCAGTGCATCGACACGACGTTCGACGCGTACAAGCTGCCCGGCCACAACAACATCGAGAACCCTGTGGACAACATCATCGCCGGCGTTCGCTATGCCGTCGCCCGGTACGGCTCGCTGTCCAATGTGCCGGGCATCGCGAGCCTGTCCCAGGGCGGCTCCTACGTCGGATACTGACGCGCGGTAGCCGCCACGACCGAGTTCGGCGGCTTCGTGTTACGGCGATTCGAGGCCTCGGCCGTGAACCATCTTGTGCCATGGATTTCGGCGACTTCGTAGTCGGGACCAGTAGATCTGGACCACGATGGGTGTGCTCCGCCGGCGGTTCGCCGATACGAGGAGTCAACCGGCACTTGCCCTGGCCGCGAAGGCGCCTCTGAACTGGGCCGGTGCCGAGGGATGTCCCGGTGTTTTCGGGTGGTGGGTGGGTGGTGGTGTGGTGGGGTTTGGCTGGTGGTGTTGGCTGTGCTCGGGTCTGTGGGCCTTCTCGCTCGAGTCCTGTCTGTGTTGTCCGGTGAAACACCGAGGAGCACGTGTGGCCATGCGCTGGTGTTTGGTTCTCCACCGGACGACTGTTGAGGTGCGGGTGGGACGGGTCGGTGTTTTTTGGGTGGGGGTGTGGTGGTTGTGAGTAGTTCTGGTTCTGGTGGGTCGGAGGAGTCGTCGGGGCAGGGTGTTTCGGAGGAGGTTCATCCGCCGGCGGGGGTGCAGCGGTGGTTGAAGGTGATGGCGGGGCAGACGTGGCCGGAGGGGTCGGAGTCGGGGTTGCGGGCGATCGCGCAGGCGTGCCGTGATTTTGAGAAGGTGTTGCGGTCGGTGCAGGAGGAGTTGCCGGCTGGGGTGGCGGGGGTGCGGGCGGGGTTGGTGGGGCAGGCGGCGGATGCGTTCGGGCAGTCGGCCTCGGGTGTGGTGGCGGAGTTGGGTCAGGTGTGCCAGCAGTTGGGGCAGATGGCGGATGCGGCGGAGAACGCGGCGGCGGATATTCAAAAAGCGAAGATCATGATTGTCGCGATGATGGTGATGATGCTTGTCGCGATCGCGGAGTTGTTGGCGACGATTTTTGGGGCGTTGGCGATTCCGGGTGAGGTAGCGACGACGCGGGCGTTGATTCAGGGGATCATGGCGGCGTTGCGGGCGGCGATGTCGAAGGCGGCGTCGATGGCTGCGGTGCGCTCGTTGGTGACGTCGGCGGTGAAGTACGCGGCGTTGGGTGCGGGGTTCATGGGGGGTATGGATCTGGGGATTCAGGTGTTTCAGGAAGGTGTGTTGCACGATCGGACTGCGATCGATTGGTCCTCGGTTGGGCATTCGTTGGAGTCGGGGGCGATCGGGGGTGCGGGTTTCGGTGCCGGACATGCGATTGCCGAAGGGGCCCGTAGCGCGATCGATACTGCCGCCGACGCCGCCGCGGATGCTGCTCGTGCTGCCGCCGCGGACGTTACTCGCGGCGGGGCCACGACCGAAGCCGGGACCGGTGCGGAAGCCGGTGCTGGAGTGGATGGGGATGTGCCTCGTGGTGTGGACGGCGAGTCCGCCACTGGTGCGGATGCGGGTGCCGAGACCGGGCAGAACATTCCGCAGCAGGGCCAGGGCGGTCGGGGTGGGGAGGAGAGCACGGTTGGTGAGGCTGGCGAGGATCGGCAGGACATCTCGGGGCGGGGTGGGGGTGTGGGGTCTTCGTCTGGTGACACCGTGGGTGAGGCTGCTGGCGAGGGTGGGGGTGTCGGGTCCGTCGTGGGTGGGGGCGAGTCGCCGGTGTTGCCGCGGTGGATGCGGGCGTTGGGGGAGTTGGGGTATCCGGCGTTGCAGATGGGGATCGGGGCGGGGGTTTCCATTCCGTTGACCAATCTGGCCAATGGAATGCCTGCCTGGTCTTCGGGTGCGGCGGGATTGTTGGGGATGTTTGCCCGCTTCGAGCGTGGGCAGGGTTCGGCGCTACTTAATCATGCCGGAAAACCCGGACAAGCCATCAACACCACTCTCACCAACTGGCTCAGCCCCACCCAC
>DASSAD010000256.1:0-5903 GCA_035685725.1 Amycolatopsis sp.
GAAGACACCGAAACCCTGGCCGACCTCGTCGTGGCCGCGGTGCGCGACGCGACGAAGAACGCCCAGAAGCTCACCGAGGAGAAGCTCGGCCCGGTGGCCGGTGCCCTGGGCGGCGGAATGCCCGGCCTCGGCAACCTCGGACTGCCGGGTCTCGGCTGAGGCGATCCTCTCCTCGCCCACCGGCCAAGCCGAACCGGCCACCTGAACACTGACGGGAAGACAGCTTGTACGAGGGTGTAGTCCAGGACCTCATCGACGAGCTCGGGCATCTGCCGGGCATCGGTCCGAAAAGCGCGCAGCGCATCGCCTTCCACCTGCTGGCCGCCGATCCCGCCGACATCGCCCGGTTGCAGGACGTGCTCGGCAAGGTCCGCGAAGGCGTGCAGTTCTGCGAGATCTGCGGCAACGTGTCCGAGCAGCAGCAGTGCCGGATCTGCCGGGACACCCGCCGGGACCTCTCGGTCATCTGTGTCGTCGAGGAGCCCAAGGACGTGCTCGCCGTGGAGCGGACACGCGAGTTCCGCGGCCGCTACCACGTGCTCGGCGGTGCGCTCGACCCGCTTTCCGGGATCGGTCCGGACCAGCTCCGCATCCGTGAGCTGCTGGGCAGGCTCGGTGGCGAGGAGGTCACCGAGGTGATCATCGCGACCGACCCCAACACCGAGGGCGAAGCGACCGCGACCTATCTGGTGCGCATGTTGCGTGATTTCCCCGGCCTGACCGTCACCCGCCTTGCTTCGGGTCTGCCCATGGGGGGAGACCTGGAGTTCGCCGACGAACTCACCCTCGGCCGTGCCCTCTCCGGCCGACGCGCGCTCTGATCCGGGAATCTCTCGGCTCCCGCACACGGCAGGCGACCGCCTTCGCTCCGTATCCATTCGCGTCCGCCGTTGGCACGTGATCAGTAGCCCGGCCGTTTTCCCTTGGTTGGCAAAGCCTTTTGACAGTGGTTGGGGCGCCGTCATGCGCTCTCGCGGCGCGTGCACCTGAATGGCCCAACATCGGCGGCCAAAACGCTCAACTCATAGACGGTAAGTGATAGTCCGCTTGCTTCAGGTGTCTTTTGGTTCTTTTACGTAGCTCGATCGTAACCTCGCGTGCTTAAGCAGCGGCAAAGTTCCGGCTAGGGTCGTCGATCACCAACTGCAGAGTCCTCAAGGAGTTTCACCATGCTCCCCAAGCGGGTGGACAGACTGCGCCGCGTGGTCCTGATCGGACTGGCCGGCGCGCTCGCGGTATCGATGGCGGCCTGTGCGTCGCAGCGCGGCTCGGGCTCGAGCGCCGACGACACCTTCGTGTTCGGCGCGGCCGGTGCACCGAAGAACTTCGACCCGATCTTCAACGACGACGGCGAAAGCTTCCGGCCGGCCCGCCAGATCTTCGACACGCTGGTCACCTACCGGCCCGGCACGACGGAGCTGGTCGGCGACCTGGCCACCGCGTGGACTCCGAGCCCCGACGGCAAGAGTTGGACGTTCACCCTCCGCCATGGCGTCACGTTCCAGGACGGCACCCCGTTCAACGCCGCGGCCGTGTGCTTCAACTTCGACCGCTGGTACAACATGAAGGGCGCCGCCGCGCAGAGCCAGATGATCTATTACGGCGACGTTTTCGAGGGCTTCGCGCACAACGAGGGCGACACCACCGGTCAGCCCGTGTACAAGTCCTGCGAAGCCAAGGACGACTACACCGCGGTCGTCAACCTCACCAAGGCCAAAGGTGCCTTCCCGGACGCCTTCGGCCTGACCTCGCTGTCCATCTCCAGCCCCACCGCTTTGCAGAAGTACGACGCCGACGCGGTCACGCAGACCGGCGATTCGTTCGGCTACCCCGCCTACGCCACGGCTCACCCGGTCGGCACCGGGCCGTTCTCCTTCGACAGCTTCGACAAGACCAACAACACCATCACGCTGGTGCGCAACGACAACTACTGGGGCGAGAAGGCGAAGGTCGCGAAGCTGATCTTCAAGATCATCCCGGATGAGAACGCCCGGAAGCAGGAACTCGCCGCGGGCACCATCGACGGGTACGACTTCCCGAACCCCGCCGACTACACCACCCTCAAACAGGCCGGGGATCAGGTGCTGATCCGGCCCGCGTTCAACATCCTGTACCTGGGCATCAACCAGAAGAACAACCCGAAGCTGCAGGACGTGCGGGTCCGCCAGGCCATCGAATACGCGATCAACAAGCCGCAACTGGCCAAGAACAAGCTGCCCGACGGCGCCTACGCCCAGGATCAGTTCCTGCCGAACAACGTGCCCGGCTACACCGACTCGGTCGCGAAGTACGACTACGACCCGAACAAGGCCCGGCAGTTGCTCAGCGAAGCCGGCGCGACCGGTCTGACACTCAACTTCTACGTGCCCACCGAGGTGACCCGGCCCTATATGCCGAACCCGGTGGACATCGGCGGCGCGGTCGCCGACGACCTCAAGGCGGTCGGCATCAACGTCAACATCGTGCAGGAGTCCTGGAACGGCGGGTACAAGGACGACGTGCAGAAGGCCGGCAAGCAGGACCTTCACCTGCTGGGCTGGACCGGTGACTACGCCGACGCGGGCAACTTCATCGGAACCTTCTTCGGTAGGCAGAAGGCGGAGTTCGGGTTCGACGACCCGCAGATCTTCTCCGCGCTGTCCACCGCGGACGCCCAGGTGACCCCCGACGCCAAGAAGACGGCGTACGAGAACGCGAGCGTACTGATTTCCCAGTACGTCCCCGCGGTCCCGCTGGCCTCTTCGCCGCCCGGGATCGTCGTCGCCAAGAACGTGCACGGGCTCGTCCCGAGCCCGCTGACCGACGAACGCTTCTACACCGTTTCGAAGGGTTAGCGCGTGTTTCGAAGGATCGTTTTCCCACCGAACGCCGCCTGACCGGCGCACGTGCGGGAAGTGCCCGACTCGCGATCCGTCGCGAGGAGGGCGCTTTCTCGCACCGGCGCCCCTCGCCAAGGGCCCACCACATGCTGCGATTCATCATCCGCCGGCTGCTGCAGGCGATCCCGACTCTGCTGGTGCTGTCGATCCTGGTGTTCGCCTGGCTCCGGTTGCTCCCCGGCGGACCGGCGGAAGCGCTGCTGGGAGACAAGGCGACTCCGGCGACCGTGGCCTCGATGAACCGGGTCCTCGGTCTCGACCAGCCGATCTTCGTGCAGTACTTCAAGTTCCTCGGCCGCACGCTCACCGGCGACTTCGGCAACTCGTTGACCAGTGGTGATCCGGTGCTCGCCGAGATCGGCCGGCGCTTCCCGGCCACGATCGAACTGTCCGGCTGCGCGCTGCTGCTCGCCATCGTGTGCGGCATCCCGCTCGGTTACGTCGCCGCACGCCACCGTGGCCGGTTCATCGACAACGCAGCGGTGATGACCACGCTGCTGGGCGTCGCGGTTCCGGTGTTCTTCCTCGGCGTGCTGCTGAAGTACGTCTTCGCGCAGAAACTCGGCATCCTGCCGCCCTCCGGCAGACAGGACGTGACCATCGACGCCACACACGTCACCGGCTTCTTCGTCCTCGACGGCCTGCTCACCGGTGAGTACGACGCGGCCTGGGACGCGGTCAAACACCTGATCCTGCCGTCGATCGCGCTGGCCAGCGTCCCGTTCGCGGTGATCGTGCGGATCACCCGGGCGGCCGTGCTCGATGTGCGGGAGGAGGACTTCGTGCGCACCGCCGAGTCGAAGGGTTTGACCACCAAGGTGATCCGCCGCCGGCACGTGCTCCGCAACGCGCTGCTTCCGGTGTCCACCACGATCGGCCTGCAGACCGGTCTGCTGCTGGCCGGGGCCGTGCTGACCGAGACCGTGTTCAACTGGCAGGGACTGGGGTCGCTGTTGTCCGAAGGAATCCAGCGGCGTGACTATCCGCGGCTGCAGGCGCTGTTGTTGCTCGCCGCGCTGGTCTACGTGCTCGTCAACCTCCTGGTCGACATCTCCTACGCGATCATCGACCCGAGGGTGCGGGTGCGATGACCGGTCCGAAACTGATGCGGCGCAAGGCGGACCGGATCGACGAACTCGCCGGCTCCGGCGGGACGAGCCTGGCCGCGGACGCCGTCCGACGCATGCTGCGCAGCCCGGTGGCGATCACCGGTGCGGTCATCACCGTCCTCTTCGTACTGTTGGCGATCCTGTCCCCGTTCCTGGCACCGAAGAATCCCTTCATCCCGTACGACGCGCTGAAGAACACCCTGCGACCCGACTCGATTCCCGGGCCCATGCCGGGATTCGTCCTTGGCAGCGACCAGAACGGCTACGACTTCTTCTCCCGGCTGCTGGTCGGTTCGCAGCAGACGCTGATCGTCGGGGTGTGCGCGACCCTGATCGGGGTCTTCTTCGGCATGGTCATCGGTGGCCTGGCCGGCGCGTTCGGCGGCTGGGTGGACACCCTGCTGATGCGCTTCACCGACATCCTGCTGGCGATTCCCTCGCTGCTGCTCGCCATCTCGATCGCCGCGCTGTTCTCGCACGGTACACAGTGGACGGTCATCGTCGCGGTCGCGGTGGTGAGCGTGCCCATCTTCGCCCGGCTGCTGCGGGGTGCGATGCTGGCCCAGCGCGCGAGCGACCACGTGCTGGCCGCGACCGCGCTGGGGGTGCGCCGTCGCACGATCGTGTTCCGGCACATGCTGCCGAACTCGATGGGGCCGGTCATCGTGCAGGCGACGCTGACGCTGGCGACCTCGATCATCGACGCGGCCGCGCTGTCCTTCCTCGGCCTCGGCGACTCGGATCCCAGCCGCGCGGAATGGGGGCTGATGCTGGGCAGATCGCAGGACTATCTGGACGTCAAGCCGGAGCTGGCGTTCTATCCGGCGATCGCGATCATCCTGGTGGCGCTGGGTTTCACACTGCTCGGTGAGTCGCTGCGCGAAGCACTCGACCCGAAGAACAGGCGGTAGGGCGCATGGCACTGCTGGAAGTCCGGGACCTGTCGGTGGTCTTCCGGCGCAAGGGAACCGCACCGTTCACGGCGGTGGACGGGGTGAGCTTCGACGTCGAGCCCGGCCGGACGGTCGGCCTGGTCGGCGAGTCGGGCAGCGGGAAGTCGGTGACCGCGCTCGCGATCATGGGACTGCTGCCGGGGCGCGGCAGAGAGGTGCGCGGTTCGGTGCGGTTCGAAAGCGTCGATCTGCTCACCCTGAACGACCGGCAGCTGCGCGACCGGCGGGGACGCGACCTGGCCATGGTCTTCCAGGACCCGCTGTCCTCGCTGAACCCCGTCATCCCGATCGGACTGCAGATCACCGAGGTGCTGGAGCGGCATCGCGGGATGCCGCGCAAACAGGCGCGCGTCGAGGCGGCCGACCTGCTGAACCGGGTGGGCATCCCGGACCCGCGGCGACGGCTGTCCGAATACCCGCATCAGCTTTCCGGCGGAATGCGGCAGCGCGCGCTCATCGCGATCGCGGTGGCCTGCCGGCCGAGGCTGCTCATCGCCGACGAGCCCACCACCGCACTGGACGTGACGATCCAGGCACAGATCCTCGCGCTGTTGTCGGAGTTGGTGAAGAGCACGGACACCGCACTGATCATGATCACGCACGATCTCGGCGTGGTCGCCGGGCTGTGCGACGAGGTCAACGTGATGTACGGCGGTCGCGTGGTGGAGCGGGCGGAGCGGCACGCGCTGTTCAACGCCTCCCGGCATCCCTACACCCACGGCCTGCTCGCGTCGATCCCGCGGCTCGACGCCCCCCGCGGGGAGAAGCTGGTGCCGATCCGGGGATCGGTCGCGGACAACATCCCGTGGGAGCACGCGTGTGCGTTCGCGCCGCGGTGTCCCAACGCGCTGGACCGCTGCCGGCAGGTGAGACCGGAGCTGGTCCCGGACAACGGCGGGATGCTGCGCTGCCACAACCCGGTGGGCCCGCTGATGGCGGCGAAACAGGGGGTGTCCTGATGA
>DASSAD010000257.1:0-4201 GCA_035685725.1 Amycolatopsis sp.
GTTGATCAGGACCGCGTCCCGCACCGGACCGGGCTTGCCGGCCACCAGTTCGCGGACCACCTCGGCGTTCTCCTCGGCGTCGCCGCCGCGCAGATCCTCCCGCGCCGCCCTTGGAATGTCCAAAGTGGATGGATCAAGGCGGTGGGCGCTGAGTTGGCCCTCGGAGACCCGCCACACCGAACTCGTCGTCGTGGTGGTGATCTCGTCCAGCCCGTCGTCGCCGCGGACCACCAGCGCGGTCGCGCCGCGGCGGGCGAACACCTTGGCCAGCACCTCGGTCTTGTCCGGATAGGCGCAGCCGATCAGCGCGGCGCCGGGCTGGGCCGGGTTGGTCAACGGCCCCAGGATGTTGAACATCGTCGGCACGCCCAGCTGGCTCCGGGTCGGCCCGGCATGGCGCAGCGCGGGATGGAACACCGGCGCGAAGCAGAACCCGATCCCCAGCTCCGCCACGCACCGCTCGACACCCGCGGGCGGCAGGTCGATCGCGACGCCCAGGGCCTCCAGCACGTCGGCGGCACCGGACTTCGACGACGCCGACCGGTTGCCGTGCTTGACCACCGGGGCCCCGGCCGCGGCGGTCACGAGCGTGGCCATGGTCGAGATGTTCACCGAGCCCGACCGGTCGCCCCCGGTGCCCACGATGTCCACGGCGTGCACGTCCAGACGCACCCGCCGCGAATGCGCGAGCATCGCCTCGGCCATCCCGGAGATCTCGGCCGGCGTCTCGCCCTTGATCCGCAGCGCGACCGCGAAACCGCCGATCTGGGCCGGCGTGGCCGCACCCGACATGATCTGGTCCATCGCCCATGCGGTGTCGCCTTCGGAGAGATCGACACCGGCGATGAGCTGGGTGAGCAGGCCCGGCCAGGTCTGCTCGGTGTCGGTCGTGGAAGGCGCGACCACGCGCCCGGAGCCCTCGGTTCGCCCGCGGCGCGGGGGTGTTCTTTCGCTCATGCTCGTTCCCTGGCAGCTTCGCGCCCGGCCGTGCTCAGGTGACCGGGCGCCGGTGGCCGTCGTGTGAAACGGCCTTGGTCATCCTCGCACGGCCGGGACGCGCTGACTGCGCAGCACGTCCGCGACGGTTTCCGCCGCCGCGAGCGGGTCGAGCGGGTGGACCAGCACCGCGTCCGCGCGCGACCAGGTGGCCAGCCACCGGTCGTCCTTGCGGCGGACCGCGATCACGATCGGCGGGCAGTCGTCGAGCTCACTCTTGAGCTGGCGGCACAGCCCGATGCCGCCGGTCGGCTGTGCCTCGCCGTCCAGGATGGCCAGATCGACGTCCCCGGCATCCATTTCAGTGAGCACATCGGCGACCCCCGCCGCCTCCACGTACCGGACCCGGCCGAGATCGGTGGCCGGCCGGCGACCGACCGCCGAGATGATCGACTCGCGCACTTCCGCCCGGTGGCTGAATACCAGAACCCTCAACGGCTGCTCGCTCATGGTCCTAGATGCTAGTGTTCTCGGCCACCCGCGCGCGAACGCTTCTTGCCGCTCGGCGCGCCGACCGGCCGGTTCCGCGGCGCGCACGGAACCGCTTTCCGACGGGGAAATGCCGGTTTCGCCGGATCCTGGCCGTGATCGTGGCGGATCTCACCTCACGGTTTCGGGCTGAAGAGCGTCCCAGCCCAGGGAATCGCCGCCGAATCGTTGCGCCAGTCCCGCCATCCGGGCACGTTCCTGGGCGCAGTGCAGTGCGTCGAGTCGCTGCACCCGCAGCGCGTCGACCCGGGTGGTCCCTTCGGACTCGGACACCGTGCGGGTTTCCCACCCATCCCGCGCCAGAATCCGGGCCACCTCGGCGACGGTGGCCGGGGGCAGCGCGAGCCGATGGCGGAGAACGGCGGGCCGATCGGGGTCCCAGCGTCCTGACCTGGCCAGTACCGCCGAATCGGCCTCCGCGGGATCGAACGCCTCGGCCACCACGGCAAGGCCCGGCGCGTCGACGCTCAGCGTCGCTTCCGTTGGCCTCCTGACCAGGGAAAACAGCCGATCGAACAGCCCCATGGGCGACCCTGTCCTTTCGTGGCTCCGCGGGCGCGGCACATGGCCCCGACCCGACCGGGCGAGCGAGTTCGCAGGAGGACATAATGCGACTCGTGACAGCTCCCACCATCAGCCAGCGTGTGCACTCGCTGAACCGGCCGAACATGGTCAGCGTCGGCACGATTGTGTGGCTCTCCAGCGAGCTCATGTTCTTCGCCGGCCTGTTCGCGATGTTCTTCACGATCAAGGCGCAGAACTCCAGTGGCATCTGGCCGCCGGTCAACCCCGCCACCGGTGAGCCGATCCACCTGGACATCCCGTACTCGCTGCCGTTCACGATCATCCTGGTGGCGTCGTCGTTCACCTGCCAGCTCGGTGTGTTCGCCGCCGAGCGCGGGGACGTCTACGGCCTTCGCCGGTGGTATGTGGTGACCTTCATCATGGGCGCGATCTTCCTCGCCGGGCAGGCGGGCGAGTACACGAGCCTGATCAAGGAAGGCGTGACCATCCCGTCGAGCGCCTGGGGTTCGATCTTCTTCATCGCGACCGGTTTCCACGGTCTGCACGTGGCGGGCGGGCTCGTTGCCTTCATTTACCTGCTCATCCGCACCAAACTGAGCAAGTTCACGCCCGCGCAGGCGACATCGGCGATCGTGGTGTCCTATTACTGGCACTTCGTCGACATCGTGTGGATCGGCCTGTTCGCGGTCATCGAGATCCTCCCCTGACCGCAGGGCCTTCCTTCGAACTCCGACAGCAAGGGTTGCCGCAGAGATGACCACCAGCAAGAAGACCTCCGAGCGCAGGTTCCGCGCGCGCACCAAGCTGCGCAGGCGGATCGCCAGCGCGCTCGTGCTGGGCGTGGCGCTGATCGGCGCGGGCGCGGCGTACGCCGTGTTCGTGCCCAAGGCGCAGACGGCCCAGGCCCAGGAGGACCCGGCCCAGCTCCGACTGGGTCAGCAGGTCTACAACAACACCTGCATCAGCTGCCACGGCGCGAACCTGCAGGGCGTCCAGGACCGCGGGCCCAGCCTGATCGGCGTGGGCGACGCGGCGGTGTACTTCCAGACCTCCACCGGCCGGATGCCCATGGTCCGCCAGGAAGCACAGGCCGAGCGGAAGCCGCCGAAGCTGACCCCGGAGGAGATCGACGCGGTCGGCGCCTACGTCGAGGCCAACGGTGGCGGGCCGGAGCGGCCCGCGCAGACCGGCGCCGCGCTGCAGGGCTCGGACCCCGCGCGGGGTGGTGAGCTGTTCCGCCTCAACTGCGCCTCCTGTCACAACTTCACCGGTCGTGGCGGTGCGCTCTCGGCCGGGAAGTTCGCGCCGAACCTCGACGCGGCCTCCGAGGACCAGATCTACACCGCGATGCAAACCGGTCCGCAGAACATGCCGAAGTTCTCCGACCGGCAGCTCACGCCGGACGAGAAGAAGGACATCATCGCCTACATCAAGTCGGTGTCGAACGGCAACAACAACCCCGGCGGTGACTCGCTGGACGGCTTCGGACCGGCGTCCGAAGGTGCCATCGCCTGGATCGTGGGTATCGGCGCGCTGGTCGGCGTGACCTTGTGGATTGGATCGAGGGCATGAGTAACAAGGACGAGAAGGAGCCGTCCGAGGCCGAACTGGCGGAGATGGACCGGGACCAGCTGGTCAAGCTGGGTACCGCGCTGGACGGCGTGGAGATTGTCGACTACCCGGAACCGTGGCCGGTCAAGGGAACCCGCGCGGAGAAGCGGGCCGAGCGCGTGGTCGCGCTGTGGTTCCTCATCGCCGGGCTCGCCGGGCTGGCGTTCGTGGTGCTCCTGTGCTGGCCGAACGTGTGGGAGTACCAGGCACCCGGCTCGGGCAGGACGTTCTGGTACGACCTCTACACCCCGGCGCTCGGGGTCACGCTGGGGCTGGCGATCCTCGGGCTCGGGATCGGCGCGCTGCTCTACACCAAGAAGTTCGTCCCGAACGAGCTCTCCATCCAGGAGCGCCACGACGGCGGCGGCGAAGGCTCGGCCGAGGTCGACCGGAAGACGATCGTCGCCCAGCTGGCCGACACGGGTAACCGCAGCACCATCGCCCGGCGTTCGCTGATCAAGCGCACCGCCGCGCTCGGCGGTGGGGCGCTGGGCCTCGGCCTGGTCGCGCTGCCGGTGGCGTCGTTCATCAAGAGCCCGTGGAAGGAAGCCGACCCGGCGGACACGCTCTGGCACACCCC
>DASSAD010000258.1:0-2445 GCA_035685725.1 Amycolatopsis sp.
CGGTCGCCGCGACGACGTGGTAGTGGCGACAAAGGTCCACTTTCCGACGGGGACCCGGCCGCACCACGGAGGGAATTCACGGCTGTGGATCACCCGCGCGGCTGAGGCGAGCCTGCGGCGGCTGGGCACCGACTGGATCGATGTGTACCAGGTCCACCGACCCGACCCTGCCACCGACATCGAGGAGACCCTGTCCGCCCTGAGCGACCTGGTGCACCAGGGGAAGATCCGCGCATTCGGCTGCTCCACATTCCCGCCTGAGGAGATCGCGCGGGCGCACGCGGTGGCGGCGGCGCGCGGCCTGCTGCCATTCCGGACCGAGCAACCGCCCTACTCTGTCCTTTCCCGTGGCATTGAGCGGTCAGTCCTCCCGCTATGCCAGCGTTCCCAGATGGGCGTGCTGACTTGGAGCCCGCTTGCCTGGGGTTTTCTCACCGGCCGCATCCGGCGCGGGCAGCCCATCGACTTGACTGTCGGCCGCGCGGCGCACAACCCTGCGCGCTTCGACCCCGCGCTGCCCGGCAACCAACGCAAGCTGGACGCCGTCGAGGAGCTCGCCACGCTCGCCGCCGACCTCGGCTGCACCCTGCCGCAGCTCGCAGTCGCGTTCCCGCTTGCGCACCCGGCCGTCACGTCGGTCATCCTCGGCCCCCGGACCCTGCCCCAGCTAGAAGACCTGCTCACAGGCAGTGCCCTGGAACTCAGCGACGAGGTGCTCGACCGTATCGACGAGATCGTCTCACCCGGCACCGACCTGGCCGATTTCACCTGGAAACCGCCAGCCCTAGCCGACGCCACGCTGCGCCGCCGCCCCGCAGGGAAACGCGCGGCAAGTGAGTTACACCGCAAGAGGCGAACCGTCGTGGTCGGCGCCGTACTGAGCACGCGGGGAAGGCAGCGCCGGACGGGGCTTGGAGGGGGACAATGGGGCTATGGCGTCGATCAACGAGGAAGTCGGGGCGCTGCTGCGGGAGTACGCCGAACTGCTCGGTCTCACCGGTGGCGACCAGTTCCGGGTGCGGAGTTACGAGAAGGCGGCCAAAGCCGTCGCAGGCTACCCGGACGATCTCGCCGGGCTGCCGGAATCCGCGCTGACCAGGATTCCCGGCGTGGGCAAATCGGTCGCCGCGAAGATCGCCGAGTACCGCCGGACCGGGACGATCAAGGCGGTCGACGACCTGCGCGCCAAGCTCCCGCCGGGTGCCAGGGAACTCGCGAAGGTCCCCGGCGTCGGCCCTAAGCGCGCGCTGCAGATCGCCGGTGACCTGGGCGTCACCAGCGTTGACGAGCTTGCCGAGGCGGTGCGGGGCGGCCGGCTGCGCGGGGTGGCCGGCTTCGGTCCCAAAAGCGAGGAGCGCATCCTGCGCGGCATCGACGTGGCGGCCAGCGACACCGCGCTCCGCGACGCCCTGCGGGCGCTCCCGTCCGACGCCACCGTGGACGACATCGGCGCGGTGCTTGCCGCCCACGTGGCAGCGGAGGGCGTCCGGGCGGAGCAAGCCCCCGTTCTGCCGGAAGATCTTATTCGGGTCGCTGACTTGCGCGGTGACCTGCACACGCACACCGACCTCACCGACGGGATCGTCTCGCTGGCGGGGATGATCGCGGCGGCCGAGGCCCGCGGTTACGAGTACTACGCGGTCACCGACCACGCGCCCAACTTGGTCATGCAGCGGATGACCGACGAGAAGATGCTCGCCCAGCGCGCCGAGCTGCGCGCGCTGGCGGACTCGGCCGGGATGGTGCTGCTGCACGGCAGCGAGCTCAACATCGCGGCCGACGGGAGCGTGGACTGGGACGCGGACTTCCTGAGCGGCTTCGACATGTGCGTCGCGTCGGTGCATTCGAGCTTCGAGCAGGACAAGGCGACGATGACGAAACGGTTCATCGCCGCGATCGAGAACCCGCGGGTGAACATCATCGGCCACCCGATGACCCGCAAGGTCGGCCGCCGCCCGCCGGTCCAGGTCGACCTGGACGCCCTGTACGCGGCGTGCGCCCGCACCGGGACCGCGCTGGAGATCAACGCCTCGCCCGACCGGATGGACCTGCCGCCCGAGCACATCGCGGCCGCGCGGGACGCCGGGGTGAAGTTCGCCATCGACACCGACGCGCACTCCCTGGTGGACCTCACCCATATGCCGTTCGGGGTCGCGGCCGCCCGGTTCGGCGGCCTGACCAGCGCGGACGTGATCAACGCCTGGCCACTCGGCCGGCTGGAAGAATTCCTGCGCAAGGGCCGTTCTTCCTTAGGTTACTGGCGAGTAGCATTGGTGTGGCAGACGCGGCCGGGGGCGGGGGCACCCCCGGGAAAACTTCACGAGGAGCAGCGATAATGCGGGCACGTGACGTGGTGTTCGTCGACGGTGTGCGAACGCCGTTCGGCAAGTCGGGACCCAAGGGCATCTACGCGGAGACCCGCGCGGACGACCTCGTGGTGCGGGT
>DASSAD010000259.1:0-9512 GCA_035685725.1 Amycolatopsis sp.
GTGTCCCCTCCTCCCGCCCGCGTGTCCTCCCGTGCGGTTGGCGTGTCCTCCCGTGCGGTTGGCGTGTCCTCCCGTCCGGTCGGTGTGTCCTCCCGTCCGGTTGGCGTGTCCTCCCGTCCGGTCGGTGTGTCCTCCCGTCCGGTTGGCGAGTCCTCCGGTCCGGTTGGCGTGTCCTCCCGTGCGGTCGGCGAGTCCTCCGGTCCGGTCGGGGTTTCCCGCGGGTTCAGGAGCCGGAGAACGAGGTCACACGCGGCCGGCGGGCGCTTGCGCGTTGTCCGGGTGGTCGGCGGTGTGCCGTTGCTGCTGCTTGAGCAGGTCACGGATTTCGGTGAGCAGTTCCACGTCGGTGGGCTCGGCGGGCGAGGATTTCTGGCCGCGGCCGCGGCGCTCCTTGAGCCGGTTCATCGGCAGGACGAAGACGAAATACACCACCCCGGCCACCAACAGGAAGTTGATCGCGGCGTTGATCACGCCACCGATGTCGACGAAGGTGGAATCCTTGCCCGCGACCACGTGGAAGCCCAGGCCCTGAGCCACGTGTGCGCCGCCGAGCGCGTTGATGAACGGCTTGATGATGCCGTCGGTGAAAGCGGTGACGATCGCGGTGAAGACGGTTCCGATCACCACCCCGACGGCCAGTTCGATGACGTTGCCGCGGGAGATGAAGTCCTTGAACCCCTTGAGCACGAAGTGTCCTTCCTCGGGAGTGCGGGTGCTGGCTCGACCGGAAACCGGGAAAGCGCTTTCTGCTCGAGACGGCCACCGGCACCCGGCCGCCCGTGGATCGGCGTTCGCGGGTGGCGCGCGCACCGGGAAGGCCACCTCGGCTTTCACCGCCGTGGCTCGATCATAACCATGATCGCCGATCCCGTGACCACGAGGTTGTCACCGGAACTCCGCATCGGATCGGGTTTCGGTGACCCGGGTCTGTGTCGCCGGCTTAACCCTTTCGGCTCTGTGGAGCGATTATCGGTCTGTGCTATCTCGATCGTCGCGTTGCGACACGACGAACCCAGCCCTCACTCGAAAGTGCGGCGTCATCGACGCTCGGTCTCACCGAGTGTCGATTATGGACCGCGAACCGGGCGCAGCCACTGTGGACGCGTCAGTGTGCTGAGCGCGGATGCCCATGCGGGAGTCTCCCGATCAGGCGGAGGCGTTCCCCGCGGCCGCGGGGTCCGGGTGTTCCTGGCGCCAGGACTGGTCGGACTGCTGCCAGGCCGTTTCCGCCTGCGACTGGATGTCGGTCAGCGCCTTGTCCACGTTGACCACGTCCTTGCTCACCCAGCCGACCCAGTTCTTGCTGCTCTTGGCATCGCTGAGGGCCTTGACCACCGGGTACATGTCGGGGTGGTTCTTCTTCACCCAGTCGTCGAAGAACTTGGCCTTGGCCTGGGAGTCGCCGAAATGCGTCTTGAGCCACTGCTCGTGCTTCTTCATCACGCTGATGTCCTGGGAGCTCAAGGCCGACTTCGGTGCCGGCGGCTTCGGTGCCGGTGCGGGGGTGTCGTCATGGGTGCCCGGGTTGCCCTCTTGCGATCCGTGCGCGCTGTTGGCGCCGTTCGCGCCGTTCGCGCCGGAGTTGGAGTTTCCGGAGGTGTGCGCGGGGTCTTCCGTGTGCGGGGATGCGGACCCCGCGCCGTCCTCGGGGTTCGCGGACTGGCCCGCCGGGTTGTCCTCCGAGTGGGGCGGAGGGGTCGGGCTGTCCTCGGGGAGCGTCCCCGGGTTGTCCTGCGGATGCGAGGTCGAGGCTCCGGGATTGTCGTCGACGTGGGGTGACTGTCCGCTCGGGGTGTCGCCCGCCGCCGAGTGACCGGTGCTCGGCCCGTTGAAGTGGTTGTCCGCCGCCAGCCACGTCGCGAACGGGTCCTCCTCCTGGGTCGAGGAACCCGAGGTGCTGCCAGGGGTTTCGCCGGTGTTGCCGCTCGACGTTCCTTCGGGCGTGTCCCCGGCGTGGGTGCCCGGCGAGCCCTCGGGGATGTCGCCGGCGTTGGTGCCCGGCGTTCCTTCGGAGGTGTTGCCGGTGTTGCCGGTGCTGCCGCCCGTGGTGCCTTCGGAGGTGTTCCCGGTGCTGCTGCCCGGCGCGCCCTCGGCCGTGTTGCCGGGCTGCGTCGTCGGGGCGCCTTCGGCCGTGTTGCCGCTGCTGGTGCCCGGCGTTCCTTCCGGCGTGTCGCCCGCGTGCGTGCCCGAAGTCCCCCCCGGCACATCGGCGGTGTTCGTCGGGGTGTTGTGCGTCGCGCTGCTCTCCGCCTTCGTCATCCCGGAAAGCTGCTTGAGCCGGTCGGCGGCCCGGCCCGCGAAGGCGGCCGCCTGCGCGAGTTTCGCCGCCATCTCGGTGCCCTGGATCGTGCCCTCGGCGACGCACTTCGCCACGCCGGCCGGAATCGACGCGCCGAAGGTGACCACGGCCAGGGCCAGGGCGATGAGCATGGTCGAAATGATGTCGCCGAGCACCGTGGTGATGATGTCCCGGATCAGGCCGCGCACGGCGGAGATCAGGGCCATGGTGGTCTCGACCACATACCCGGCGGTGTCCACGGCGTGACCCGCGTCGTCGATGTGGGTGCGGTGGCCGGTCATCTCCGACTTGAAGCTGTCGAACCCCGCGCCCTGCCACTGGGTGATCGTGGCGGTCAGCGTGCTGTCCATGTCGGTGGCGGCGTTGCGCAGATCCTCGCCGATCTTGTGCAGTTCATCGGCGATCGCCTTGATCTGGTCGGGGTTGCCGGCCACCTGGTCCAGCGGCCAGCGCAGGAACGAGACGTGCTCGATCAGCCAGCCCAGCCCGGCGGAGATCAGCTTGGCGAACGGGTCCAGCGCGAAGGCGACGGTGTCCAGCACGGCGCTGGCGACCGCGATGCCCAACTCGACCCCGACCGCGGCCTGGTCGCCACCGTGGGCCGTCTTGAGCGCGTCGATGTCCGAGGCGACGCTGTGCCAGCTGTCGATGACACCGGCACCGGTCGTCGAGTTCGAGGAAGTGATCGGCTCCAGCTGAGTCATGCGTCCAATTCCTGCTTGAAGCTCTGGAGGGTGCCGACGACCGACTGCTCGTGTTGGTCGTAGGTGGTGGCCGCCTGCGCGGTCCGGTCACCGGCGTCCGCGATCTCCTTCGAGACGCTGTCCAGGTTTCCGGCCACTACGCCCATCGCGATCCGGGCCGGGACCGCGAGCAACTGGGCGACGAAGACGCCGAACGCGTTGTTGTCGAATCCGTTGGCCGAATGCACGGAACCGGCCGCCTGGGACACCACGGGTCCCGTGGTGCCCTTGAGATAATCCGCGAACTTGTTCAGTTCCTGCGTTTCGACCTGGTAACCGCCGTCGGCCACGGAAATCCCTTCTCTACCAAGGATCGCTGAAGTCGTCTTCGTCGTCGTGGGCCGGCCGCGGCGCCGGGCCGGACGACGTCGGCCGGGGCGGGCGCGGCGGCAGTCGCGGCGGGGCGGGCGGACCTGCCGGCGGCCTCACCGGTGGCACCGGGGGCTGCATCGAGGGCTGCATCGAGGGCTGCATCGAGGGCGGCACCGACCTGGATCCCGGGTGCTCCGGGGCGCGGGGCTCTTCGGGTTCCGGCACCGGTTGCGGTACCTGGTCCTCCGTCTCCGGGTCGGCCGGGAGGAACTCGGTGAGCACGTGCATGGCGGGGGAGTCCTCGCCGACGATGCCCGCGAACGCCTCCGTGACCTGCGCGCTGACCTGACGCTGTGCCCGGCCGATGAGAGAAAGGACCAACGAGGCCAAAGCCTGCGGCGGGCGCTGGTAGGCGCGGGCGGTGAAGGCGATGTTCACCAGTGCGCCGCCCGGTCCCACGGTCACCGTCGCCGCGCCGTCAGGGGCGCTGACCGTCGCGGTGGCCTTTCGGACGCGTTCGGAGACCTCCTCGGCCCTGGTCTTCAACTCGGCGAGTTCCGCCGTGAACTCGGCGAGCGGGTCCGCCGCGCCGGAAAGCTGGGGATCTGTCACGTGTCGCCTGCCGTGAGTCACCAGAAGGATTCGAGTGGAAATAAGTCAAACAGGCCGGCGTTAACGAAAAGGATCTTACAAGCGGCGGAAAGCTGAACACGCGGCGTTGTACCTTCGATGGTCTGGACGATCCAGCGCGTCGGCCCGTCGAACGACAGGGCGCCGGCGGCTCGGGGGAGAGCGAGCCGCCGGCGCCAGGGAGTCGCCCGTGGGCGAGCCTATTCGCGCAGCTGTTCCCCCAGTGCCACGCCGAGTGCCTTGTCGCTCGATTCCGGCATCCAGCCGGCCTCCTTCAGCAGGTCGTGCTCGCCCTCGGCGATCGGGTTCTCGAGCATGCCGAGCCCCTCGCATTCGACCGTCACGACGTCGCCGGGCTCCACCGGCCGGGAATTGGCGGGGGTGCCGGAGAAGATCAGGTCCCCGGGCACCAGTGTCATCATGCGGGAGAGGTCGGCGATCAGGTAGGGCAGGGAAAAGACCATACCCCGCAGGCTCGATTCCTGGACCACCTTTCCGTTGACCTTGGTGCGGAGCACCTGTTCGGCGGGGACCCAGTCGGTGACCAACCCCGGCCCGACCGGCGCCAGTGTGTCCGCGCCCTTCACCCGCAGCATCGAACCCCGGTCGGCATGACGGAAATCGTGCAGCGCGAAATCGTTGGCCAGGGTGTATCCGCGCACGTAGTCCAGCGCCTCGGACAGGCCGACGTTGCGCGCGGTCCGGCCGATCACGATCGCGACCTCGCCCTCGTAGTTGAGGAACCGGCAACCCCGCGGCCGGACGACCGAGCCCCGGTGGGCATTGAGCGAGGAGGGTGGCTTGGTGAAATAGTTGGGGGCGGGCGGTCCTTCGGTTTTCAGCTCGTCGATGCGGTTCTGGTAGTTGAGGTGTACACACAGGATTTTGCTGGGCTCGGCCGGCGGCAGGTGGATCGCCTCTTCCGCGGCGATCCGACGGCCGTCGGGGGCGACGAGCACGCCGTCGCGCAGGATCATCTCGACCGGCGCGCCATCGAGCAGGATACGGCGGATCTCGGCCATCAAGCCTCCTTCAGCGGGGGTGCGGACATCGGATAGCCGAGCCCCTCGTAGTCATAGCCTTCGATCTGCAACACCGGGAGAGTCCGGTCCTGGGGAGAGGCGTAATAGGCACGTATTTCCTGGATGAGTCCCCGCTCGCTGAACTTGTACCATTCGTCACCGCGCAGCATTACGCCCGCCTTGCGCTTGAAATGCGTCCACTCGATCACCGCCCGGCGCGTCGCCGGATCGAAGATCATCTGGTCGATGGTCCAGTAGGACCCACCATGGTGGACCGCCGTGTGCCATTTCTCGCCGATCGTGCGGGCACCCCGGAACGGGCCTTCGTACATGCCCGGCGGGAAGTAATGGACGCCGTCCGGTTCGAAATAGTTGGCGACCCGGTCGGCGTCGCCGGCGTTGCACGCGTCGAAATAGGCCCGGATCCAGGTTTCCATTCCTTCGGCCGTGAGGTCGCACCCCACGCGTTCGGTGTCGGTCATTTCAGGCGCTCTCGGTTTCGCGTTTGGCGGAAACGGGCGGGGTGGGGAGCCAGGCCTCGCCCGGCTCGATCACGAAGGTGTGTTCGAGGCTGTACCAGGGCTCGGCGACGTCCGGGGCCGGTGCCGGTTCGTCCTCGTGCCGGACGTAGGTGCCGACGAGGGTCTGGACGACCCCGAACTGCGCATCGGTGTCGAGCATCGGATCGTCGTGACTGTAGAGCTGCGACGCGATGGTTTTGTAGCCCGGCCGGTAAATCAGCGCGTGGAGGTGCGCGGGCCGGAACGGGTGGCGCTTGAGCGCGGTGAGGAGATCACCCACCGGGCCGCCCATCGGCACCGGATAGCCCGACGGCTTGACGCTGCGGAAGGCGAACAACCCGTTTTCGTCGCTGTGGAACTTGCCCCGCAGATTCCATTCGGCCTGCTCGGGATCCTGATTTTCGTAAAGGCCGACCGGGGAGGCGTGCCAGACGTCCACCTCGGCACCCGCGACCGGTTTCCCACTGGTATCCACGATATGTCCGGTGAAGAACAGGGGCGGACCGTCGGTGTGCGAGCGGACGATCGAATCGCCGTTGCGCATCGTGGGGCTGCCCTGCCGCCAGAACGGCCCGAGCAGATTGGCCGAGGTCGGTTTTCCGTCTTCGCCGTTGTTCAACAGGCACACCAGTGTCGAAAGGCCCAGCGAACCCGCCATCAGGCGGACTTCGTTGTGGCTGGGTGTGGTGAGCTGGCCGAGCCTGGTCACGATGTTGATGCCGGCGTTGAACTCCTCTTCGGTGAGCCGGACTTCGCGGGCGAAATCGTGCAGGTGGCGCACCAGCGACCGCATGATTTCCTGGAGACGCGGGTTGTCGGTCCGCTCGGTTTCCGCGAGAACTGCTTCGGTGAGGTGGTGCTCGTCCTGGATGATCATCGTCGTTCTCCTGGCCCACCGTTGGTTACCATGGAAAACGGTACGAACCTGCGATGGTCGGTGTCAACATACTGATCGCGGTTCAGTCGGCTGAACCGCACGTGCGATGCGACGTGAGGAGACAGCGATGCCGCCAGCGGCAGACTCGAGGGCGGAGCCGGCTGCCCGGTCAGGCGCCCGACCGACGGCGACGGGGACGGTAGGGCGAGCCGGGGTGGGCGGTGCGCGTTCGCTCGTCCCCGCGCTGGACCGCGCGGTGCGTCTTTTGCACCTGCTGGGAGAATCACCACAGCGCGCCTACACGATGACCGAAATCGCGCGACTGATCGGTATTCCCAAATCGACAGCCTTCAACCTCTGCGGGGCGCTGGTGGACGGCCAGCTGATCCGCCGCTCGCGCGACGGTTTCCAGCTCGGCCGGGGCCTGCTCGAACTGGGTTCCGCGTATGTCTCGAGCGTCAACCTGGTCGCCGAGTTCTACGACGTCTGCCGAGAAGCGCCGCTCGATCTCGCCGCGACGATCCAGCTCGCGGTGCTCGACGAGGACCTGCAGGCCGTCTACCTCGCGCACCAGGACTGCAACAGCGGACTGCGCCTGGGGCTCGGCGGCGGCATCGGCCGGCGGGTACCCGCGAACTGCACCGCCAGCGGCAAAATGCTGCTCGCCCTGTTGCCCCCCGACGAACTCGACCGCCGCCTGGCGAACCGGTCCGCCTTACCCCGGCTCACCCGCCGCTCGATCACCTCCCGACCCCGGCTGATGCGGGAGATCGTCGCGGCCAGGGACACCGGCCATGCCTTCGACGACGAAGGCGCGATCCTGGGCCTGACCTGTATCGCCACGGGTTTCCCGACCAGCCACGCCGACGGCGGGTACGTCGCGATCAGCATCACCGCGGCCATCGACACGATGGACGACACTCGGCGCGAAACCATCAGCGCGACGCTGGACGATCTCGCGGGTGAGCTGAGGACGCGACTGTGATGCTTTGTTTCGCGGGGCTGTTCGGAGTGGATTCGTTGAAAGACTGAAGGCAGCGAGGCAAATCGTGCCGTGTTGCCGGGTCGCAAGATCACGACGATCATTCCGCAGGGATCCGGCCGTCAATCCTCCGGTTTCGTCATCGAAGCGAACTCACCGATCGGCCAGCGCAGTCGGGTGACTGCGGATTCCAGCCGTACATCGTGATCTTCACGGTGCAGTGGCGTCTGCCAGTAGTGGAAGTTCTTGCGGCGGTTGGAATCCCCACTCGACCGGGTTACCGCACTCGAACGCGGGCAGCCGCCCGATCCCTTCCACCTGCCGATAGCGGCTGCACGGACCGCGGGCCCCGATGGCGCGGACGTCACAAGGGGTACGGTGGTGGGCGGACATCGATTCGGACCTCACGTCACGATCGGGCGTGCTCACCAGCACACGGTTGGTGCTCGCAAAAGGGGCCGAGGCCGGAGGAAGCGTGGGTGTCCCCAGGTTCGCGGCCGGTCCGGAGACCGGTCGACGTCCGAGATCCACACCTGTCGCGGGATGGTGTGGGTCGTCGCTGGTCACCCGCGCCGCGCGGGGACGGGCGGCAAGGCAGTCGGAGGCGTTGCTGCGCCAGATCGGTGCCGTCACCGAACTTGGTGAGGGCCGTATAAATGGCCTGGAGCAACCCGTCGGTAGCAGTGCAGCTTCCGGAATCCCGCCGTCGGGATAGGATTCACGGCTGCTCGGCCCCGAAACGTCGCCTCGTCGAGTGTGTTTGCCCGGCAACGGCCAGGCGCTCGGGAAGGTCGGCACGCGCCTCCGCATGGTTGATGGAAGGAGCCTGGCCGTTCCGTAGCCGATGGCTGCCGGCACAGGCGACCAATCGGTGTGGAACCCGCTTTGTTGGGGCAGTTCGTCGGGGCACGCGCCGCGCCGATGGTACGCGGGACCGGGGTTCAAAGTCTCCAATGTGGACGATTGGCGGGTGGACTTCGCGCGACGGGGGCAGCACTCGATGTGCCCGCGCGCTTCGGACATGCCGAAGTGGCGGTGGGCACAAGGCCGCCCACCGCTTCTCCGGCGACATTGCCGGGTTGACGGTGCTTCCGCCCGGGCCCGGGTATCCCGGGGGCGTGCGGTTCAGGTGGTGTCGTGGTGGTCGGCGTGGTCGGCGTGGTCGGCGTAATCGGTGACGCTGGTGCGGGGTGGTAGTGCGGTTGTCGGTGGTGACGTCGTCGGTGGTGTTGCGGGGTCGGGGACGAGGTGGTGGGAGTCGGGTGGTTCGGTCCGGTCGGGGGTGCTGGTGCGGTGTGGAGTGCCGGTGGCGTCGTGATGGTCTGGGGTTTGGGTCGCCTCGGGCACGTCGGTGCGGTCGGTGGTGTCGGCGCGGTCGGGCACGTCGGCGGTGTCGGGTCTGTTGTGGTGGTGGGGTGTGTCGGTGTGGTGGAGGTGTCGGGGCGGGCCGGTGGTGTGGGCGGTGTTGCGACGGGGGGTCTGTTCCGGGTCGAGCCATGCGGGGAGGGTCCACCAGGCTTGTTGGTTGCGGATGGTGACCTGCCAGCCGGCCTGGTGGATCAGCCGGTGGTGGGTGGCACACACCAGGGTGAGGTTGTCGATATCGGTGGTGCCGCCCCGGCTCCACCACCGCACGTGATGCACCGAGGTCCACTTGGGTGCCCGGGTGCAGCCCGGTGCGCTGCAGCCGCCATCCCGCAGCGCGAGGGCGCGTCGCTGGGCGCGGGTGGCGAGGCGGCTTTCGCGGCCGAGGTAGAGGGGTTCGCCGTGCTGGCCGAAGATCGCGGGCACGACCCGTGCCTCACACGCCAGGCGTCGTAGGTCGGCGACATCGTGCAGGCCGGGGATGTCCAGCACGGTGTCGCGCAGCCCCGCCTGCATCTCGGCCACCGTGGTGGTGACAAACAGCACCGCGCGTTCCCCACCCTGCACGGTGGCGTCCTCGGCGCGGGCGGTGGCATGAATGATCTCGACCAGGGCCTCGCCCCGTCGTTCGCTGGGGGTGCGTTCGTCTCGGCTGCCGTCGGGGTTGGTGCGGGGTATCGACAGGGTGTCGAGGAGGCCGGCGAGGGTGGCCCCGGTGTCGGGGTCCACCGCCCCGCTCAAACGCATCCACCCCGCACGGT
>DASSAD010000260.1:0-9230 GCA_035685725.1 Amycolatopsis sp.
CGGGAAGGCCGTCGAGTGCGTGGCAGATCCGGGCGACGTCCGCGAGAATTTCAGGGTCGGGACGGAAGGCCGGCTGAATTCGCTTCGTCTGGGCGAGCAACAGCGCAACCGACGCCACTTTGTCCAGGTCCGCCGACTCGGTGTCGGACGGGGGCACCGGAAGCGGCGCGAGGGGGAAGAAGGTGTGGGGAGGCATATCGACCGGGTTCCTCGTCGTGACGAGAATCCGCAGTCGGGGGCACGCGGCCACGAGATTGGCCGTGATGTCCGCGCCGAAGACTGTCGGACCCGGAGTGCACGACCTCGCGCAACCACGTGGGTTGCTCGGGAGCCCCCACCAGCTCCCTTCCACTCCGAAGCTGGTCTTCGTCGAGGGGCAGCCAGAGGACCGTCGAGTGCTCGGCCGCTTCGAATGCGTGCGCCACCTCCAGTGCGAGGCGTGTCTTGCCGACACCCTCGATTCCGGTGATCGTGACCAGCCGGTGGTGCTCGGCGCCGAGCATTGTCGTCAGCGCCGCCAACTCCTGCTCCCGGCCGATGAACGGGCCGCTCACGGCCAGCTCGGCCGCCGCCGCCAGAAAGCCGGGCGAATGGTCGTTCGCCAGCCGGTCCATCTGAGGAGCGCTGAGACCGAGGGCGTCGGCGAGAAGGCGCAGGGTGTCCGCCCTCGGTTGCCGTACTCTCCCGTTCTCCAGATCGCGTATCGCGCGAACGCTGAGGGTGCTGGAGTGCGCCAGCTGCTTCTGAGACAGTCCGATCTGGAGTCGCATGTTGCGGAGTCGCCGGCCGAAGGCCGTAGCCCCGGTCCCATCGCAGTTACCGTGCACAGTGATGGTGGGCGGCTCCGACAGTAAGTGGTTCTTCATCAACATCTGTGGTTGCGCAATCGCATCAGTGGCCCTTCCGGCGCGATCAACGGATTTCTCACAAGCCCTTGCCTCTACTCAGGACGGCTGCGCCGTCGATCTTGATCTTCTCCATTGAAGCATCGGCCGCTGAGGTGGCGCCAGACCGCGCCGAGATCATCCGGATTGGCCCGGTTTTACCGAAAAACGGGTGCCGCGCACCCCGGCACTCACACCCGGGTCTGCTACCTGCTCGCCCCGCTCGGCCGAACCGGGGCGGCACCGAAGCCACGGCTCGTCGACGACACCGCTGACCGACGGCACCACAAACCCGCTCACCGCGACCTCCCCCCGTCCGTGATCCCCCGTCGGCGCACGAGCCGCGCGCGGATGTCCACCCCGGACATCATTGCCCGCGGCGGACCGCTAGCCGTCCTGACGCGGGCCTGCGCCGACTACGACCAAGGACGTGCACTGCCCGTTCGCACATGTTCGATCCGACGACCGGTGGTCCGGACCACCACGGTGGCCCCCGGCCGGATCCGGCACCGACCACAATGACCGAACACCCCGGGAAGAATCCTGAGACTCCGCTGCGGTGAACGGAAAATCCGAGGAATCACAAACTGAATCTGATGACTATGGACCGACCCGGAGTTGATTTTTCCCGCAGCGACAGTCCAAATCGGATCAGGGAACAACGCCCGGCCCCGCTTCGGACGGATCCGGCGCCTGGCCGACGGCGAAACGCCGGTGGCCGACCCGCATCCCGTTGACCCGCCTCGGTTCGCGAGGGCGGAAGGAACCGGCGCACACTTCGCCACCTGATCGATCGTCGCGCCTCCTGCTGCTGTTCCGAGCCGCGGCAAGGCCCCCGGGATGCACCGGATCCCGGGGGTTGCCTGCGGCCGGCGAGGTAACAGACTCAGAAAGAGCCGACCAGCCCGCCGTCCGCGCGCAGCTGAACGCCGGTGATGTAGGACGCGCCGGGCGAGCACAGGAACCGCACGGCGGCCGCGAACTCCGCGGGCTCGCCGTAGCGGCCGACGGGAATTGCCGCCTGCGAGGCCGCCTGGATCTCCTCCACCGACGTACCGGTGGAGGAGGCCCGGGACGAATCGAGCGCGGCAACGCGAGCGGTGGCGATACGGCCGGGTAGCACGAGGTTGACCGTGATTCCCCGTTCGGCGACGTCGGCGGCGAGCGACTTCAGGTAGGCGGCGAGCGCCGCGCGGGCGAGGTTGGACAACGCGAGATCCGGGATCGGCTGCTGGATCCCGCTGGAGCCGATGGCGACGATACGGCCCCACCCGGCCGCGGTCATCCCGGGCAGGACGGCGCGCACGACGCCGATCTGGGCCAGCAGCAGGGGTTGCAGGGCAGCCGCGGCAAGGGCGGGATCGACGTCGATTGCGCGCGCGGGCGGTGGTCCGCCCGCGTTGAGCACCAGGATGTCGATCGGCGGCTCGTCCGCGAGAGCGGCTGCGAGAGCGGTGACTCCATTCGGTGCGCCCTCGGGCGCGGCGAGGTCCACGGCGAGGCCGCGGTGCCCCTGGCCGGGCAGCTCTGCCGCGGTTTCGCGGGCGCGATCGGAGTCCCGGGAGGTGACGGTGAGCCGGGCACCTTCCGCGGCGAGCGCGGCCGCGCTGGCCAGGCCGAGACCGGCCGAGCCGCCGAGTACCAGGGCGCGGTGGCCGTCGAGGCCGCCGCTCACCGCCGGGCCCCAGCCGCGGTCCGCGGGGCCCCGGCCGACGACCTGCCGACCAGGCCGCGGAGTTCGCCGCGGGAACGCGGGCCGCCGGCGGCGACCGGATGCCGGGCCGTCGGGCCCGCGATGACATCCCGCTCGGTCAGCAGTTTCCCGCGCAAGCCGACTCCGCCCACGACGCCCGCGTCGGCCACCCGACGGGTCACCGCGCGCCGGCTTTCGACGTCCACCTCCTCGGCGACGGTGAATGGTGTGACCATGATGTCCCGCACGCGGGGTGGCGGCACGGGCCGTCCCGGCTGCTCGGACGCGGTCACGGGGAAGAGCAGGGGGTCGGTCGGCATCGCACCATCTCCAGTGCTCGTTGTGGACTCGATCGAAGATCCACTGTAGTAGTCACTATGGTGTAACCGCACCAGGGAAGGAAACCGTCGGTCTCCAGGACCGTCGGTCCGCGACGCGCTGACCGGCGGCGCCAGGCAGCTCACCGGATGCGGCCGAGCGGAGTTTCCCGAAACCAGGCCCCCAAGCCCAGAACGCCGAACGTCGTTGAGCCCGCACTGAATCGGTAACAGTAGGGTGAACGGCGATTCGGCGAAATGAGTGAGCCCAGCCGGACCTCCGAGGTGCTGATCCGGTCGGGCATTAAGGTCCGACCGGGTACTCACAGGTGGAGGGTGATTCACGTTGCGGTGACACTGTGCGGTATACGTCGACGCCGGCTGTTTGCTGGCGGCGACGGCTACGCGGCTCACCGGTACGTCTCGTACGAGGCAGTATCGAGCCCGATCACGAACGGCTCATCAAGGCTCTTGTCGAACATGCCGCCAAAAGATCCGGTCTGCCACTGCCGCGAATCCACTGGTATGACTCCGCCCGCGACGGCGTGCCCGACCCGGCACAGGAGAAGATCGGTTTGCTGCCTCAGGTCAAAGTGCGACTTGGGCGCATCGGTTCAACGGTGAGCAGAAGGGCGTGGACCTGCGCATCGGACTCGACCTTGTCGCACACGCCCGCAACGCGGCCCTCGATGTCGTCTTCCTCGTCTCCGGGGATGACGACCTGACCGAGACGGTCGAGGAGGCGCAGGCGCACGGCGTGCAGGTCACGATCCTGGCTGTCCCCAACAAGAAGGGAGATCCACACGACGTCAGCCGACATCTGCGGAGGGCGGCGGACGGACTTGACCTGCTCCCCGCGGACGCGCTCGACGCCGCGGTCTCGCCACGGGCAGGCGCCGTCTCGCAACCGGTGCTCGAAACAGCGCAATCCCAACCGCCCGTGCCGTCGCCGTCGCTGTTCGCCAACCGGGCGCCCGCTCCCACATCTGTCTCTCCCACGACTGTCTCTCCCTCGACGCCCACCTCGGAACCACACGATGCCGCGCGAGCCGATGTAAATCGCGGCGACTCCGACAAAACCGCCGAAAACATCGGCCAAGTCGTGAGTCGCGTCCTGGAGACCTCGCTCGACAGTTGTACCGCCGAGCAGCGGACGCAACTCGTGGCCAGCCGGCCGTCGATCCCACCGGACGTCGACCCGGCTCTGCTGCTGGACCTGTCCCGAGCGATGGGCGTCCACGACCTGACCGACACGGGCCGATACCAGCTACGCGCCCGATTCCGGGTCGAGGTGGACCAGACCGAACGCGCGTAAGGCAAGGTCATGGCCATCCGCTGACCGGTGGTGGCGACGGCCTGCCTCTGCCTGTGGCCTACGACCCGGCCTCGGCGAGTGTGGGGAGGATCAGCTCGTCGGTGACCCAGCGGGCCACATCGGAAGGCGGGTCCCGATGGATCACCGAACAGCGGAAGCAGGTGGTGCACTCTGGTCGGCGACACGGTGTAGCCGTGAGCTGGGCCTGTCCGCGTCAGGTCGCCTTGGTCGTCCACGACATCGAACAAGTCAGCGCCCCGCTCGCCGGACGGGCTTCAGATCCGGCGGAGCCGCACGATCGCACTGGCGTAGTCCCCTACCGGAAGGCTGATCTCCAGGCCGCGGTCGAGCAGGACCGCGCCGCTGTGGACCACGCCGGTGTCCTCATCGCGGTAAGACCCTTCGGGGTCGAGGCCGGCAACACGGACCGGCGGTCGCGACTGTCCGAAGTGGCCAGTTGGCGCGAAGACGAACACCACTGTCCGGGCGTCGGTGACATACTGCACGCTTCCGGCCGCGGGCGATCGGTAGAGCTTTCCGTGCTGCACGACAGGCCGGATGTCCTTGTACAGCGCGATCAATTCCCGCGCCTGGGCCAGCTCGTGCTCACTCCACGACGAAATGTCGCCGCCGATCCCGAGCACTCCGGTCATCGCGACATGGAACCGGAACTCGAGCCGGGTACGGCGGCCGGTGACGAAATGCGGGTTGTCCGTCACCCAGGCGGTCATGGCGCGCGCCGGGTACAGCTGGCTGTAACCTTCCTGGATGAGCAGCCGGTCGAAGGCGTCGGTGTTGTCCGAGGGCCAGACCTGATCGGTGCGGGCGAGCACGCCGAGGTCGATCCGGCCCCCACCACCGCTGCAGGATTCGATGCGCAGGCCGGGGTGCTCGGCGCGCAGCCGGTCCATGATCCGGTAGACCGCCCGGGTGTGATCGATCCACAGCCGGTCGGGATCGCCGGTGTTCTCCGGCCATCCCGCCTCGCTGAAAGCGCGGTTCATATCCCATTTGAGGAAGTCGATTCGGCAATCCCCGACCAGGTCGGTCAGCCAGCCGAACGCCCAGTCCGAGACCGCGGGATCGGCGAAATTGAGGACCAGCTGGTTGCGCAGCTCGGAGCGTCGGCGGTTGCGAAACCGCAGCACCCAGTCGGGATGCTCGCGGTAAAGATCGCTGTCCGGGTTGACCATTTCGGGTTCCACCCATAGCCCGAACTTCATCCCGAGTCGGTGTACCTCGTGCACGAGCGGCTCGAGGCCATCGGGAAACCGGTCACGGTTGACCTGCCAGTCACCGAGACCGGCGCGGTCGCTGGTTCGCCGGCCGAACCAGCCGTCGTCCATGACGAACAGTTCGATTCCGATGGCGGCGGCGCGAGTGGCCAGTTCGACCTGTCCGGACTCGCTGACCTCGAAACCCGTCGCTTCCCACGAGTTGTAGAGGACCGGCCGGACCTCCTCGGGATGCGGGAGTATCCGTCGTAACGCATAGTCGTGCCAACCGCGGCTCGCCGCGCCGAAACCAGCCGGTGAGTAAAGCCCGGCGAAAACCGGGGTACGCAGTTTCTGACCGGGCTCAAGGAACCAACGGACCCCCTCGTGGCCGAAACCACCGGTGAAGATCACCTTGTCCACCGGATCACGGGCCACCGTGATCCGCCACGAACCGCTCCAGGTGAACGCGGCACCCCAGACTTCGCCGTGTTCTTCACCCGCGTCACCGGCGTCCAGCATCACCCAGGGATTCGTGTGGTGGCTGGTGATCCCGCGTCTGCTCGTCAGCACGGTCTCTCCCGACGCGAGCTCGGTACGGCGCAGCTGAAACTCCGCACCCCAGCGGCCGACCACGTGGCTCAGCCGGTACGCGGGACGCGTCGGCACCGACCAGGCCGCCGAATCCGCACGGAGGATCTCGATGCGTTCCTGCCCACCCGAGTTCTCCAGTTCGACCCAGCGCTCAATGACATCGCTGCCCTCCAGCACACGGTAGAACAACGCGATTTTCAGCGGATAGTGGCGATCAGTGAAATTCAGGCGAAGCGTGGACCCATTTTCCGCTTCCGTGATCTCCGACCCCAGAAAGGCCCATTCGATCGCCCGGGTCCCGTCGGCGAACCTGACCTGAAGTGCAGCGGGACCGTACCGGGTACCGCCATCGACCGGGAGTTCCTCCCAGCCGTCATCGGCGCCTTCGAAGCTGTTCGGCGACACACGGTCGGGCCCTGCCAGCGCCACCACCTGCGGCAGGGTCCGCGGCGGGCCCCAGTGCAGGTTGAGCGGGGCGTCCTCGCCGGTGAGGGTCAGACCGTAACTGGAGGAAGGCGTACGCAACAGCCACACTCGCCGAACTGGATCGCGGGTGATCGCGGACAATGAGCTCCCCTTTTCCGCAACTACGTTGGGCATTCACCTCGGCTCGTCCGGCCGGGGTACCGAGGTCGGTGCGCGGACTCACCCTTTGCTGGAGCCGAGGGTGAGCCCGCTGACGAACTGCTTCTGGAGAAGGAAATACACCAGCAGGGTGGGGATCGCGGTCAGCAGTGAACCGGCCGCGATCAGGTTCGGGTTGGTGAAGTACTCCCCGGACAGATTGGCGATCGCCGAGGTGATGGGCCGCTTGTCCCCGGACTGGAACAGCACCAGGGCCCAGAAGAAGTCGTTGTAGATCCAGATGGACTCCAGGGTGGCCAGCGCGGCGAAGGCCGGTCGGCACAGCGGCAGGATGATCTGGAAGAACTGACGCCACACGGGGGCGCCGTCCACCATCGCGGCTTCGGTGATCTCCCCGGGGATGGTGCGCATGTAGTTGCTGAGCACGAAGGTGCAGAACCCACATTGGTACGCCACATGGATGGCGATGACGCCCCAGGCCGAGTTGTAGAGGGACCCGGAATCGCTCATCCACCACGGCAGCGGGATTTTCAGGTACAGCTCGTACAGCGGGGTGATGATGGCCTGTGGTGGAAGCAGGTTGCCCGCGGTGAACAGCATGAGCAGCGCCAGGTTGAACCGGAAGCCGAACCGGGTCACGAAGAACGCGATCCCGGCGGCGAACAACAGGGTCAGCAGTACCGCCGGAACCGTGATCAGCAGCGAGTTCCAGAAGAAATGTGGGAACTGGGCCTGCGCCCAGGCCGTCGCGTAGTTCTCGCCCGTGATCTTCTCCGGCAACGTGAGGAAACCTCGGGACGCCGTTTCCGCGTAGGGGCGCAGGGAGGTGTAGACCGCCCAGAGCATCGGCAGAAGCCACACGACCGCGGTGAGCGCGAGGAAAACATGCAACAGCACCCGAGCGGGTCCGACCCGCTTCTTGATCACGGGCGCGCGCCTCGACACGGCTGCCGGCCTCGGTGGGGCCTGCGTCGTCATCGTTCCTCCCTGCGGAAGTGCTGCACGAGATAAGGAACGATCACCACAAGTGAGACGATCAGCAGAATCACCGCGAGCGCGGAGCCGTAGCCGACCTGCCCGGACTCGCCGACAATATTGTTGGTGATCAGGACCGACAACAGCTCCAGCCCCTTCTTGCTCCCGGTGTTGCCACCCAGGACGTAGACCAGATCGAAGGCACGCAGTCCTTCGAGGACGGTCACGACCAGGATGATGACGTTCACCGGGCGCAGGGTGGGAAAGGTGACCCGGAAGAAGATCTGCCGTTCGTTCGCGCCGTCGATCGACGCCGCTTCCTTCAACGACGGGTCGAAACTCTTCAGTCCCGCCAAGTAAAGAATCATGATGTACGCGGTGTGCCGCCAGCCCGCCGCGACCAGCACGGCCCACAGGTTCAGGCGCGGGTCACCCAGCCAGTCGAGGTAGGTCCCGTTGGGGTTGTTGGTCCCGAGCAGGCTGTTCACCAGACCGTAGTCCGGCTGGTAGAAAATCTGCCAGATGAACCCGACCACGGCCAGCGAAATGACCATGGGCAGGAAGATCGCCGTCTGGTAGAACCGGCTGAACCGGATCTTCTTGTCCAGTTGATAGGCCAGGAAGATCCCGAACGGCGTGGGCAGGGCCAGCAGGAAGACCAGCCACAACACATTGTGGACGACAGCGGGCCAGAACGACGGGTCGTTGGTGAAGGCCTGCACGTACTCGTAGAAACCCGACCAATGGATCGTGTCCAGACCTATCCCGTCCCATCTGGTGAAGGACAGCAGGACCGAAGCGATCGCGGGAAACCAGACCAGCCCGACGTGCACCACCAGTGGCACGCCCAACAGCACACCGAGAACCGCCTTGTCGCGTTTGGTCAGCCGCCGCCGGACCTTCCGCCGCTTGGCGGACGGCCTGGCGGCCTTCGTCGAAACGCCCATCTGCCACGCTCCGTCTCAGGCGGAGAAATACCGGCTCTTCTGTGATTCGATACTCTGCAATGTTTGCTGAGCATTACCGGGGTTTTCGAGGAAGTCCGCGAACGCGGGCTCGACGACATCGGACATGAACCCGGGATCGCTGTCCCGGTCACCGAACTGCGACACACTCTTGGCGCCGGCGACCAGCGCGGCCGCCTTCGTCTGCAACGTGTTGTACTTGCTGGTGTCCGAGTTGGTCACCACGGCGAGGTTGGACTGGTCGCCGCTCTGGTACGCCTCGTCGGCCGCTGCGGTGCCCATGAACTGCATGAGCTTCAACGCGCCATCGAGGTTCTTCGGCGTCTTGCTGAGCAGGAACCCGTCCGTCGGGGCTTCGACGGTGTCCAGGCCGTAGGCCGGGTCCACCGACGGGAACGGAAAGAAGTCGAGGTCATCGAGGTCGGCGCCGGTGAACGACGACGCGATGTACATCCCGGTCACGGCCATTCCCGCCTTCCTGTCGACCAGTGCCTGCTGGGCGTCCTGCCATTTCCGGCCGGCGCCCCCCTGCTGGTGGAAGGGGATGATCCTGGCCCACTGGTCCAGCACGGCCCTGACCTTCGGGTCGGTCCAGGACGTCTTACCGTGCAACAGGTCCAGGTGGAACTGATAGCCGTTGGAGCGCAGATTCAGGTAGTCGAAGGTGTTGAGCAGCGTCCAGCCGTCA
>DASSAD010000261.1:0-2866 GCA_035685725.1 Amycolatopsis sp.
AAGCTCTTCGGCGCTGGCCGAGGCGACCTCGACCGAGGTGTCGCCGGCCGTCCATTCGCGCACGAGATCCTTGAGCCGGCGGGTCAACGCGGCCAGCGAGGCGTCGTCGAGGCCCTGCGCGGCGGACCGCACCTGGTCCACTGCCGTCTCCACCGGGTCCGGGCCAGCCGGGCGGGACAACGCGGTATCCAGGTGAGCGGCGAGATCGGCCGGAGTCGGGAAGTCGAAGACCAGCGTCGGCGACAGTCGCAGGCCCGTGCTCGCGCCGAGTTGGTTGCGCAGTTCCACCGCCGTCAGCGAGTCGAAGCCGAGTTCCTTGAACGCCCGGTCCGGCTCGATCCCGTCGGCACTGGTCCCGTCGTGGCCGAGCACGAGCGCGGCCTTGGCGCGCACCAGGTCGACGAGCCGGGCCAGCCGGTCGGCCCGGGAGAGCCCGGTGAGGTCGTCGAGCACCGGAGCCGCCGGGTGCGGGGCCATCGGCTGGTCGGGGACGAGCGAGCGCAGCACCCGGGGCAGTCGCGGCGCGCCACGCAGCGCGACGAGGTCGAGGTGCGCCGCAACGACGACTGGGAGATCAACCTCGGTGGCCGCGTCGAACAGGGCTAGCGCGTCGGCCGCGGACATCGGCGTGACACCGGTGCTCACACTCGCTTCGCCGAGGCCACTGCTGACCGCGCTTTCGTCCGCCCACAGACCCCAGGCGAGCGATTGGCCGGGAAGGCCGAGCGCGCGGCGCGTCTCGGCGAGTGCGTCGAGGGCCGCGTTGGCGGCGGCGTAGTTGGCCTGTCCGGGATTGCCGAGCACGCCGGCGAGCGACGAGAACAGCACGAATTCGTCGAGGTCGTGCTCGCGCGTCAGTTCGTGCAAGTGCACCGCGGCGACCAGTTTGGGCCGCAGCACCCGGTGGAGCCGGTCCTGGTCAAGCGCGGTGAGCACGCCGTCGTCGGTGACACCGGCCGCGTGGATCACCGAGGTCAGCGGCCGCTCGGCGGGGATCGCCGCGATGACCTCGGCGAGCGCGGCCCGGTCGGCGATGTCGCAGGCCGCGACGGTGACCATCGCACCGAGTTCGGTCAGTTCGGCGACGAGTTCGGTCGCGCCCGGCGTGCGGTCACCGCGTCGGCCGACGAGCAGCAGGCTGCGGGCGCCGCGCGCGGTCACCAGGTGACGCGCGACGAGTGCGCCCAGGGCGCCGAGCCCGCCGGTGATCAGCACCGTGCCGGCCGGTGTCCTGGCCGCGCGCCGGCCGGTCGCGCCGATGCGGACCAGCCGGGGCACGCGGATCACGCCCGGGCCGACGGCGACCTCGGGTTCGCCGGTGGCCAGTGCCGCGAGCAGGGTGTCGTTCGAAGCCTCACCGTCGATGAGCACCATCCGGCCCGGATGTTCGGCCTGGGCCGAGCGGACCAATCCGCGCGCGGCCGCACCGGCGAGCTCGGTCGCGCTGGTCACCACGGCAAGCCGGGAGCCGGCGAACCGCTCGTCGCCCACCCAGTCCTGAAGCAGTTCCAACGCGTCGCCGACCGCGTCGACCCGCGCGAAGACGACCTCGGGAACCCGCTCGGCGGCGGCCAGTTCGCGAAGATCGGCGTACCGCGGACCGAGATCGGGACCGTCCGCGCCGAGTACCGCGCAACGCGCGCGCAGCGGTGGCTCCCCCGTCGGTGCCGCCGGCAGCCAGTCGAGTCGGAACAACGCGTCGCGCCGATGCGATCGCAACCGCTCGACGGCGACCGGCCGCAAACTCAGCGACTCGACCGAGAACACCGGCCGGCCGGCGGCATCGCTGGCGAACACGCCGAATTCGTCGGCGCCGGCACCGGGAACGAGCCGAACCCGCAGCGCGGTGGCACCGGTCCGGTGCACGGTGACGCCGTGCAGGCTGAACGGCAGCAACAGGTCCTCGCCCGCCGTGCCGGCGTCGAGCCGGTCGGCGAGGAACGCGTGCAGGGCCGCGTCGAACAGCGCGGGGTGCACGCCGTACCCGGCCGCGTCGACGGGCGAGGACACCTCGGCGAACAATTCGCCGTCGCGCCGCCACATCCGGCGCAGGCCACGGAACGCGGGCCCGTATCCCAGCCCGAACGCGCCCAGCCGCTCGTACACCGCGTCGACGCCGACCATCGCTGCCCCCGCCGGTGGCCACGACTCCGCCGGTTCGGCCGCGTCCGCCGAAGCCGACTCGACGAAACCGGCCGCATGCTCGGTCCACGGCTCGTCCGATCCGGACGGTCGTGAATGGACGGTCACGGACCGGGCACCGGAGGGCGCGGCATCGCCGAGGGTCACCTGCACGCTCAGGCCTTCGCCGTCGGGCACGAACATCGGCGCGGACAAGGCCAGTTCGGCGACGCGGCCGAGTCCGACGCGAGCCGCGGCGTGCGCGGCCAGTTCGACGCAGGCGGTACCCGGCAGCAGCACGGTGCCGCCGACGGTGTGATCCGCGAGCCACGGCTGGTCCGCAAGGGAAATCCGACCGATGAATACCCTCGCCGAACCGGCGAGGTCGAGCGTCGCGTCCAGCAGGGGATGCTCGGCGGAGTCGAGCCCGGACGCGCGGACGCCCGCCGGGCCGTCGAGCCAGAACCGCTGCCGCTGGAACGGGTAGGTCGGCAGCGGGACCCGCGCCCCGTCCGGAGACAGTGCCGCCCAGTCGACGCGAACACCGCGCACGTGAAGCTCACCGGCCGCGTCCAGGAACCGATCGAGACCGCCCGCCCCGCGACGCAACGTGCTGACCACCGTCGCGTCGGTGCCGCCTTCCTCGGCAAGTTCGGTCAGGCCGAGCGCGAGCGAAGGATGCGCGCCGCATTCGACGAACGTGCGGTGCCCGTCGGCGAGCAGCGCGCGGATGGCACCCGCGAAG
>DASSAD010000262.1:0-2407 GCA_035685725.1 Amycolatopsis sp.
TGATCGTCGCCGCGGCAGTGCTCGCACTGGCTGGGGGTGTCATCGTCCTGGCTCGGCGCACGCCTGCGCCTCCCGCGCTCGGGAAACGGGCGGCGATCACACTCGACCCGGGCCTCGAGATCAACCCCGCGATCTCGCCCGACGGGAAGCTGGTCGCGTACAGTCGGATCACGCCGGCAGAGAGTCGGCTGGTGGTCCAACAACTCTCGGGTGGCGAGCCGGTCACGATCGCCCGCTGGCCGGGGATCACGGCGGCACTCCCGGCCTGGTCGCCGGACGGCGCCCGGCTGTTCTACAGCTCGCCGCGCGGCCTCGAGGTGGTGCCAGCGCTGGGTGGCGTGTCGCGCCTCATCGCGCCACAGACACCGGATCAGCGGGTGGGCTGGGGCGCCGGCGCATGGTCGCCCACGGGCGACCGGGTCGCCTACACCAGCGCGGATACGCTCTACGTGCGCGACCTGGACGCGGAAACACCGCCGCGCGTCGTGGTTCGGCGTGCGCAGGCACACTCGCCGAGCTGGTCACCCGATGGCCGATACCTCGCGTTCGTGTCGGGCAACCTCCAGTACTCCACCACGGGCAACATTGCGCCCAGCTCCATCTGGGTGGTGAGCGCCTCGGGCGGAGAGCCGGTGCGGGTGACCGAGGACCGTCCGCTCCATGCAAGTCCGGTCTGGCTGCCCGGGGGCCGGGGGCTGCTGTACGTGTCCGACCAGGACGGTGGACGGGACATCTACTTCGTGCCGCTCACCCGGTCGGGCGCGCCCGACGGTGCGGCGGTCCGCCTCACGACGGGCCTTCACCCGCACACCATCAGCCTGTCGGCCGATGGACGTCGGCTGCTCTACTCGCTCTATACCGAGACGTCGAACGTGTGGGCGGTGGAGCTGCAGCGGGGAAGGTCGGTATCGCTCAAGGAGGCGCGCGCGATCACCACCGGCTCGCAGGTGATCGAAGGATTCTCGGTGTCGCCCGACGGGAAATGGCTCGCGTTCGACTCCAACCGGAACGGCAGCCAGGACATCTGGCGCATGCCGCTGGACCGGAGCGCGCCACCCGAGCCGCTCTCGACCGCTCCGGAGGACGAGTTCCAGCCGTCCTACTCGCCCGATGGAAAGTACATCGGGTTTCACTCGCTCCGGAGTGGGTCGGTGCGCGATCTGTACGTGATCCCCGCCGACGGCGGTTCGCGCACCCGCATCCCGGTCCCAACGACGAACAATCTGGTCCCTCGGTTCTCAGCTGACGGGCGGTCGCTGTCCTATATCGTGTGGGAAGACGAGGGCGGCGCCTCGGTGCAGGTGGCGCAGCGGCCGGCTGGCGCGACCGGGTGGGAGGCGGTGAAGGTCCGGTATAAAGTGCCCTCACTCACGACGGGAGGGCATGACTGGTCGCCCGACGGGCGCTGGTTCTGTTACCTGGGCGTGGGCCAGCTGCGCCGTGCCTCTGCCGACGGTCGAGACACCGCGACTGTCGCGCCGCTGCCGAAGGATTTCACTCCGATCTTTTCGCGCTGGGCCAGCGACGGCCGCGAGATCTATGTCTCCGGCACCCAGCCGGATGGCAGCTACCTGGTGTACGCGTTTCCGGTGAACGGCGGGGCGCCGCGGGAACTGGCCCACTCTGAAGGACCCACCTACCAGAACTTTCGGTTCACGTTCGACGTGACCGGCAACAGGCTGTATCTGGCCCTGGCCGATCCCCAGAGCGACATCTGGATGGCGGAGCTGGAGCGGCGCTAGCCGGCTCAGCCGCCTCGACTGCGGCGGTAGACCAGCTCCGCACTGACCACGTCCTCGACCGCGACGCCCACCGACTTGAACAGCGTGATCTCATCGGCGGATTGCCGCCCCGGCCGCGTGCCCGCAACGACCTCGCCCAGCTCGGCGAACGGTTCGCCCGCGGCGATCACGTCGCCCGCTTCCTTCGTTGCCGCCGCGCGGGAATCCACGTAGAGCCGGGCGCGGCGCACCGCGTCGTCGTCCAGCTCGCGCCAGTCCGGCCGGCACGCTCCCACCGCGTTCACGTGCGCACCCGGCGCGAGCCACGCCCCGTGCAGCACGGGAGTGGTGGCCGAGGTCGCCACGACGATGACGTCCGCGCCGCGGACGGCGTCCTCAGCCGTGGCGGCGGCATGGACCCCGTAGCGCGCGGCGAACGCGCCGGCCGCACGCGGGCTCCAGACCCTGACCTCGCGAAACGTTCGCACCAGCCGGAGTGCCTCGAGGTGGCTCCCGGCCTGCACGCCCGAGCCGAGGATGCCGAGCACCGCCGCGTCGCGCCTGGCCAGGAGGTCCGTCGCGACGGCCGACGCCGCGGCCGTCCGCATCTCGGTGATGAGCCGGCCGTCCATCACCACCAGCGGCTCGCCGGTCTCGGGCCGGAACAGCACGATGAGCGCATGGTG
>DASSAD010000263.1:0-2489 GCA_035685725.1 Amycolatopsis sp.
TCCAAGTCCGCCGACGAACTCGTCGGCGCGCTGCAGGACGGGCTTCCGTTCGTGCTGGACGTGATGTACAAGCGGCTGGTCAACCCGCTGGTCAAGGCGGCTTCGAAGCTGCCGACCGGTACGAACCGCCAGTTCACCGAAACCGTCGCGCGGCTGCACCGGATGGCCGACGCGATCGTGGCGGAGTACCGCGGCAGCGAGGAGGAAGACCGCAACGACCTGCTGACCATGCTCATGCTCGCCCGGGAGGACGAAACCGGTGCGGGGATGACCGACCAGGAGGTGCACGACCAGATCATGACGATCCTGGTCGCCGGCACGGAAACCACGGCGACCACGCTGTCCTGGATGTTCCAGCTGTTGACCTCCCATCCCGAGGTGGAAAAGCGGCTGCACGCCGAGGTGGACGAGGTGCTCGACGGCAGGGCGCCCGAATACGCCGACGTGCCGAAGCTGACCTACACCGCTCAGGTGGTCAGCGAGACGCTGCGGTTCTCCCCGCCGGCGTGGATGTTGAGCAGGCGGGCCAGGAACGACATCGAACTCGACGGTTACCGGATTCCGGCCGGAGCTCCCGTGATGTTCAGCCCCTATGCGCTGCACCGGGACCCGGAGGTCTACCCCGAGCCCGACGTGTTCGACCCGGACCGGTGGTCTCCGGACCGGGTGAAGCAGATCCCCCGGGATGCGATCGCGCAGTTCGGTGCCGGACCGCGCAAGTGCATCGGTGACGTCTTCGCGATCGTCGAGGCGACACTGGCGGCCGCCACCATCGCGGGTGGCTGGCGCATCCGCCCGGTCGGCGAGGCGGAGGTCACGCCGTTCGCCGGAATGGTGCTGTGGCCCAAGGACATGAAGCTGAAGCTGGAAAAGCGAAACGTCTGATCACCGGAAGCAGGAAGGCGCCGCACCGGCGGCGCCTTCCTGCTCGACTCTTCGCGCCGAGCGTGCGTGAAGAAGCTTCGAGATGACTATGCGCGCGGACAGCCGAGGCTGCGGATCCGCCAGGACGGGCCGTACTCGCCTCGGCTGAAAGCTTCGGACGAGCACGGCCTGGCCACGCTAGTTGGTCCTGGCGATGACGTGTTGTATGAGGTTTTCGAGGACCTCTTTGCTGGATTCCCGCCGGCGGACGTCGCACAACACGATCGGGATGTTGCTGTCCACGTCCAGTGCGTGACGAACCTCGTCCACCGTGTACATCTGGCTGCCGTCGAAGCAGTTGACTCCCACGATGAATGGAATTCCCCGGCGCTCGAAGAAGTCGACGGACGGGAAGCAGCCGTCCAATCGCCGGGTGTCGGCGAGGACGACCGCGCCGAGCGTGCCCTGGGCGAGTTCGTCCCACATGAACCAGAAGCGTTCCTGGCCGGGTGTGCCGAACAGGTACAGGATGACCGACGAGTTGATCGTGATCCGGCCGAAGTCGAGCGCGACCGTCGTGGTCGTCTTACCATCCACACCGGACAGATCGTCGACTCTGGAACCCAGCTGGGAAAGGTTTTCCTCCGTGCGTAGCGGCACGATCTCACTGACCGATCCGACCATCGTGGTCTTGCCGGCCCCGAACCCGCCGGCGATGAGCACCTTGATTGCCGAAGTGACGAGAGCCGGTGAAACCGGGGACTTAGAGCCTACGGATGCCATCGAGTACCGCCTGGAGTAGTTTCCGATCGGGGGTGGAAGTGCGCGGTGGAGGCGAACGGAACACGACCAGGTTCTGTTCGATCAGGTCGACGAGCAGGACCTTCACCACCGCCATGGGCAGGTTCAGCTTCGCGGCGATTTCGGCGACCGACAGGGGCATCTGGCACAGGCGCAGAATCTCCGCGTATTCCGGTTCCACCAGAAAAGCGGCGTCGGCGTCCGGGCGGACCGTCACGACCAGCGTGATCATGTTGAGGTCGTGCCGGCCCGTCCGGGTTCGACCGCGAGTCAGTGCGTATGGCCGGACCAGTGGTCCGGCCTCCTCATCGAACCATTCGCCGCCCGCCATCATGAGCTACGCATGTCCACCGGGTTGGTGCGCGGCGCCGCGACCATGAAGGCTCCCACCTTCTTCACGAGCAGGTTCATCTCGTAAGCGACCATGCCCATGTCCGCGTCCGCGGTGGTCAGCAGTGCCAGGCAGGCGCCCTGCCCGGCCGCGGTGACAACGAGGAAGGCGGTGTCCATCTCGACCACCGTCTGCCGCACGTTCCCGCCGCCGAAGTGCCTCCCGGTGCCCTTGGCGAGGCTCTGGAATCCCGAGGCCACCGCGGAAAGATGCTCGGCGTCGTCCCGCGTCAGCTCGCGGGACCGGCCGATCAACAGACCGTCGGAGGAGAGCACCACCGCCCGCTGGGCGCCGGCCACCCGCTTGACCAGGTCGTCAAGCAGCCAGTCGAGTTCGCTCGTAGTAGTGGGATCGGCCATGACGTCTCAGTTCACTCCTCGTTCTCTCATTCCCCGTCGCGCGCCTGGCGCGTTCCCCGCTGGAATGCGGCCAT
>DASSAD010000264.1:0-6624 GCA_035685725.1 Amycolatopsis sp.
GGCGTAGATCACCTTGCGCTGCTCGTTCATGACCTCGTCGTACTTGAGGACGTTCTTGCGCTGCTCCATGTTCTGCTGCTCGACCTGCGTCTGCGCGCTCTTGATCGCCCGCGAGACCATCTTGTGCTCGATCGGCATGTCATCGGGCAACCGCATGGTGGTCATCACGCGCTCGACCATCGCGGCGTTGAACCGCCGCATCAGCTCGTCGCCCAGCGACAGGTAGAACCGCGACTCACCGGGGTCTCCCTGGCGGCCCGACCGGCCGCGCAGCTGGTTGTCGATGCGGCGGGACTCGTGCCGCTCGGTGCCCAGCACGTACAGGCCGCCCGCCTCGCGAACCTCCTCGGCCTCCGCCTTCGCCTCGGCCTTGACCTCATCGAGCACCTTCGGCCACGCGGCCTCGTACTCCTCGGAGTGCTCGACCGGGTCGAGACCGCGTTCGCGCAGCCGCTCGTCGGCGATGATGTCCGGGTTGCCGCCGAGCACGATGTCGGTACCGCGACCCGCCATGTTGGTGGCCACCGTGACCGCGCCCTTGCGCCCGGCCCTGGCGACGATCAGCGCCTCGCGGTCGTGGTACTTCGCGTTGAGCACCTCGTGCGGCACGCTCAGCTTGAGCAGCAGCTTCGACAGGTACTCGGACTTCTCCACGCTGGTGGTGCCGACCAGCACCGGCTGGCCCTTCTCGTGCCGCTCGGCGATGTCCTCGGCGACCGCCTCGAACTTGGCCTGCTCGCTCTTGTAGATCAGGTCGGCCTGGTCCGCGCGGACCATCGGCCGGTTGGTCGGGATCGGCACCACACCCAGCTTGTAGGTCTGGTGGAACTCGGCCGCCTCGGTCTCCGCCGTACCGGTCATCCCGGCGAGCTTGCTGTAGAGCCGGAAGTAGTTCTGCAGCGTGATCGTGGCCAGCGTCTGGTTCTCCGCCTTGATCTCGACGCTTTCCTTGGCCTCGATCGCCTGGTGCATGCCCTCGTTGTAGCGGCGGCCGTGCAGGATACGACCGGTGAACTCGTCGACGATGAGCACTTCGGAGTCGCGGACGATGTAGTCCTTGTCGCGCTTGAACAGCTCTTTGGCCTTCAGCGCGTTGTTCAGGTAACCGACCAGCGGGGTGTTCGCGGCCTCGTACAGGTTGTCGATGCCGAGCTGGTCCTCGACGAGCGCGACGCCCTTCTCGGTGACGCCGACGGTCCGCTTGCGGATGTCCACCTCGTAGTGGAGGTCCGGCTTCATCAGCGGCGCGATCCTGGCGAACTCGACGTACCAGCGGGCCGACTGCTCGGCCGGGCCCGAGATGATCAACGGCGTCCGTGCCTCGTCGATGAGGATCGAGTCGACCTCGTCGACGATGGCGAAGTTGTGGCCGCGCTGTACGCAGTCGTCCAACGTCCACGCCATGTTGTCGCGCAGGTAGTCGAAGCCGAATTCGTTGTTGGTGCCGTAGGTGATGTCCGCCGCGTAGGCCTCACGGCGCACGGCGGGCGGCAGTTCGGAGAGGATCACGCCGACGGTCAGGCCGAGGAACCGGTGCACCCGGCCCATCCACTCCGCGTCGCGTTTGGCCAGATAGTCGTTGGTCGTGACGATGTGCACGCCCTTGCCCGAGATGCCGTTGAGGTAGGCGGCCAGCACCGAGGTGAGGGTCTTGCCCTCACCGGTCTTCATCTCGGCGACCTGCCCGAGATGCAGTGCGGCGCCACCCATCAGCTGCACATCGAAGGGCCGCTGGCCGAGCACCCGGAGCGCGGCTTCCCTGGCGACGGCGAACGCCTCCGGCAGCAGTTCGTCCAGCGACTCGCCCTCGCCGCCGTCGTAGCGCTCGCGAAACTCGTCCGTTTTCGCGTGCAGCTCGGCGTCGGACAGGTCCTTGACATCGTCTTCGAGGGTGTTGATGTGGTCGGCGATCGTGCGCAGCCGCTTGAGCATCTTGCCCTCGCCCGCGCGGAGCAGGCGGTTCAGAACCATCCGGTCGACCTCACTAGCTGTCAGAGTTGTCCGACCCCATGGTAGGGAAGGACCACCGGGCCCCGCACGCACCGCCGCGAGATATCCGGCGAACGGCCCGCACGTCAGCCACGTGCGGGCCGTTCGACGCCGCGAACCTACCCGAGCCTGATGACCCCGTAGGCGAAGCCCTTTCTGCGGTAGACGACGCTGGGCCTGCCGGTCTCGGCGTCGTTGAAGAGATAGAAGTCGTGCCCGACCAGCTCCATGTCGTGGAGCGCCTGGTCGACTGTCATGGGTTCGGCCGAATGATGCTTCTCACGCACGATGCGACCGGGGGTGTGGTCGATCGCCTCCTCGTCCCAGCGCTGTTGTGGGAGATCGATTTCAGCACCATCGACGGCGCTGCCGGGCTGCTCGGCTTCGGGCGCCTCGAGCACCGCCGTGTTCGTGAACGGCAGGCGGCCGCCCGCCGGGGAGATGCCGGCGCCCGTGCCCACGGCGGATCCGCGGGTCAGGCCGGGAGACATCCCGGTGGCCGTCGCGGCCGGGACGGCCGCGGAGGTCGCTTCCGCGACGGATTCCGGGCAGCGACGCCCGTAGTGCACGCGCCGGCGGTCGTGCATCCTCCGCATGCGGTTTTCCAGTTTGTTCACCGCGAGGTCGAGCGCGGCATAGAAGTCACCGGCACGGGCCTCCGCGCGGACCGCCGGCCCCTTGCCCTTGCCGGTGATCTCGACCCGCTGGCAGTTCTTGGACTGCCTGCGGTTGGGTTCGTGGAAGAGCTCCACGTCGTAGCGGAAGACCTTCTTGTCGTAACGTTCCAGACGAGTGAGCTTGGCGCTCACATGCGTCCGGTAATGATCGGGCACCTCCACGTTGCGGCCCTTGACGACGATGTCCATACACGACCTCCCTCACTCCTGATGAGTTCGAGCTCTTCGGATATGGCGCCGGACCCGGCGCCAGTTCATCGGCTCTGCACCTCCCTGCCGGCGGGAATCGCTATAGCGGTGCACGTTAGCGCCGTCACGACCGTCACTTCACCCCCCGCGTCGGGGGATGTGACGAAGCGGCAACGGTGACCCTGCGCGTCCGAAAGACCTCCGGCGAGCGCGCCGCGCTGGTCCGTTCGGGGCAACGACGGGCGCGGGTTTTCACCTTGACAACCGCTTGTGTCCGGTCCGGTAAGACGCTTGGTGACACTGCGGCAACACCCCCACGTTCGGGCGGTTCCCACGCCGGTGAACCCACCAGCGCCCGTTCCGACGCCCGTTCCGGCGCCCGTTCCGACGTGTGCTCGCGCCCCGCCATCGCCGCCGGTACCGCCCCGTCGTTTCGCGCGAGCCTCATGCCCGGACAACGGGCCGGTCCGTCCACTCGTTCCCCGGATCGCGTTCGGCCGCGCGTTTATCAGCGCCCTGTCAGCTGACCCGGACAACAGGTTCCAACAGGTCGTCAACCACTGGCCGGGCACCAGCCGCGCCGCGCGACACAGCACTGCACATTCACCGCCATTTCCACCCTTCTCCACCGTTTCCAGCAGATCTCCGTCAGCACGCCGGAGGAATTCCGCGAAGATCTTCCCCTTTCGAAAACGCGCTCCGACCACTTGTTCCGTTTCACTCCCGGCCACTCGCCCTGATCAGGAATCGCCGGAGGTCGCGAACAGCCGCCGGCGCCGCACAGCCACCACGACGCGAACACGGGAACCTGCTCACCTGGTGGCGGTGAGGACGAGCGCGGCCATGACCGGGAAACCGCCTTCACCGAGCGTCCGGAGGCACGCCGCGACCGTCGCCCCGGTCGTCACCACGTCGTCGAGCAGCACGACCGGCGTGCCCCGCGGCGGCACCCCACGAGGATCGAGGGTGAGCCGCCCGGCCAGGTTCGCCGCTCGCTGGTCACGGTCGAGGCCGACCGCGTCCCGTGCCCCGAAACCCAGCCGCAGCGCGGGCGCCACGGCGGCGCGCCTTCCGGTCGCGGCGAGTTCGGCCGCGCACGCCCGGGCCAGGCGCAGCAGGTGTGGCCCGCCGCGGGTCCGGGACGCGGTGCGCCGCGAGGGCGCCGGCACCAGCCACCAGACGCCCTCCGGATCGGCGCGGGCCTCCGGCAGATACGGCAGCGCGGCCGCGAACGCCGCCCCGAGCGGGGCCGCGAGATCACGACGTCCGCGTTCCTTGTAGGCCAGCACGATCCGCCGCGCCGGGCCCGTATACCGAGCGAGCGCATACACCGGCGCGGCACCAGTCGGCCCCCGGGCCACGGGTGCCGGCCGAGCCAGCCCGGCCCGGCACTCCGGGCAGCAGGCATGGCCGGGCTCGCCACATCCCGCGCAGGTCACCGGCAGGATCAGCTCCAGAACGCGCTTCGAAAACCACATGACCGGCAGTATGCCGGGGATCACCGACAGTTTCCGCGCGCTCGGCGGCGGTCGCGCTCAAGGCCTGGTACGGCCCGGAAATCCCCGCGCCGGGGAACGCGTTCGGCGGGCCGCTACCCGGGATAGAACGGCGAAGCCTTGGGCACGGTGTGCGGCTGCGGCCGCCAGACTTCGCCGACGTCCGAGGCCGTCCACAGGCCGCCGGCGTCGGACACCACGATCGGCCGGCCCGGCGCCGCGGTGATCGACCGCACCGGCGGAGTCAGGTTGGAGCTGTTGAACGGGTCGATCCGCAACCCGTCGATGGGCACCTTGACCACCGGCTCCGCCGACATCGTGGTCGCCACCACCAGGGTGTCCTGGCTCAGCCAGTCCACGTCGACCACATCGGAGAGGTTTCCGGCCTGCAGGCTGCGCAACCCGCGCAGCTGCACCGAATCCGGCGTGCGCACCACCGCCGCCACCAGCAGCTGCCCGTTGACCACCATCGCCACCCGCGCCCCGTCGCGGGACAGCCGCAGCACGCTGATCGGGCCGACCGGCGGCACGTCGGTCGCGTTGACGGCCAGCGGAATCCAGCTCCCGTCCGCGGTCCGCAGCACCCGGACCACGGTCTGCCCGTCGATCACCGTCCACACCTCGCCCGCGGTGCCGTCCGCGCTCGCCGTGGGACGCCAGGTCGGCCGGGTCATGGTGCCCCCGGAAAGCGGGACGCCGGAGCTGTCCACCAGGGAGTCGTCCTTGCCGAAGGCGCCCACCCGCAGCCGTTCGTGGCCGCCGTCCTGTTCCACGACCGCGAGCTGCTTGCCGTCGATGGACTGGGCGGCGCTGACCACGTCGTAGCCGCCCTGCCCGGCCGGCCCCGAAATCGGCTCACCGTCGCCGAGCGAGCGGATCCGGCCGTCCACCACCATCAGGCCCGGCTGGTCCGCGCTGGGCGAAGCCAGGCCGGTGTAGGACGGCAGTTCCGAGGGGAGCCACTCCGCCTGCCCGTCGACGAGCGGGTTCCCGTCGGAGAGCAACCGGACCCGGTTGGGGGTGACCGTCTGCAGGGACAGGACGATCTGCGCGGCGATCATGCGCCGGACCTCCAGCGGCTGGTCGGCCACCCCGGTCAGCGGCACGACCAGTGCCCCGTCGCCGGTCGCGGTCACCGTCCCGTCGAGGTTGGCTCCCTCGGGCAGCGCGTTGCTCACCGCGCCGGTGAGCTGGTCCGATGGCCCGGACAACAGCAGTCGTACCACCCGCTCGGCCAGCCCCGACTGCGGCACGCCGGCCACATAGCGCAGGTCCGGCACCACCGTGTTCGAGTCCGGTGCGAAGAAATACAACGGGACCCGGACGTAGTTGGTGGTGAAATCGCTGTAGGCCAGCACGAGGTTGTCCGGCGGGTTCGTGATCCGCCACTGCCCGTCGGGTTGCTTCTGCACGGTGAGGGGCAGCTCGTAGGAGGACCGGGAAGGGATGAAAGCGCTGTCCGCGCCGAGCGTGCCGATGCTGGTCCCGCGCACCACGACGACCTCGGTGTTCGGGTCGTTCTGCCCGCCGCTGGTGGAATACACGGTGTTGAACTGGTCCTCGATGATGTTCATCGCCTTGGCCGGATTCCAGTTCTTGGCCGCCGTGTCGGTCAGGTAGAGCCGGGCCGACGCGTTGTTGGACAGCGGTGCGGCGCTCGCGTGCACGAAATCGCGGACCACGGTCAGCGCGTCGATGTCCTTGGCCGGCGTCTGCACGTCCGGATTGGCCGCCTGACCCAGCTCACTCTGCGGAATGGCCACCGGCTGGGATTCCTCGACCACGGTCGCGCATCCCGCCACCAGCACGGTGCCGAACGCGAGAGCGGCCACCCGTGCCAGCAGCGCGCGCACACGGCGGCGCGGGCACGGGGCGCTTCCTCGCGCCGCTCCCCTCACTGAGCACCCTCCCTGTGCGGCTCGAGAACGCCAACAGGGTAGTCCGTGGACACACCATTGTGCGGTTGACCGTTGGTCAACGCATCGTCCGGCACCAGCGGAAGCGGGCTCTGCTCGAAGGGTTCGCCCTGCCGACGCGGGAGGGTGAGCCGGAAGCACGCGCCGTCCCCGGGCGCGCCCCACGCCTCCAGCAGTCCGCCGTGCAGCCGCGCGTCCTCGTGGCTGATCGCCAGGCCGAGCCCGGTGCCCCCGGTCCGCCGGTTCCGCGACGGGTCGGCCCGCCAGAACCGGTTGAACACCAGGTCGGCCTCGCCGGGCCGCAGGCCCACCCCGTGGTCCCGCACGGTGACCGCCACCGCGTGCTCGTTCGCGGCG
>DASSAD010000265.1:0-16638 GCA_035685725.1 Amycolatopsis sp.
AGGACGAGGATCGAGGGCATGGAACTCCTCCGCATCGGATCAAGCCTGACTTCCACGCAACCTGATCCCCCGACCAGTGTCAACAACACCCTCCCCCATCCCACCAAGAGAGAACCCACACCCACCACCCCCCACATTCCACAATGGACCCCCGCCCCACCCGCCGTGTCCCCCCTTCCGGTCGCCGTGTCCCCTCTTCCCGTCGCTGAGTTCTCCGTTCCCGTCGGCGAGTTCTCGTCCGGGCGCGTCATACCCGGCGCGAGAGTCAATGCGATTTCACTTCGTGGACGCCTACGCGCAGGCCGCCCCTGATCGATTCCTGCCGCCACGCATCGCGGCTACCGTCGAGAAACATGACACCGCTTTCCGTGCTGGACCTGTCCCCGGTGGTCTCCGGGCAGACGGCGGCCGACGCCCTGCGGAACACGATCGACCTCGCGCGCCACGCCGAACGACTCGGCTACCACCGCTACTGGGTCGCGGAACACCACCTCGTGCCCGGCGTGGCGTCCACGTCGCCGTCGGTCCTGATCGCCCTGATCGCGTCCGCGACCCGCGAGATCCGGGTCGGCTCGGGTGCGGTGCTGCTCGGGTACCACCCGCCGCTGGCGGTGGCCGAGCAGTTCGGCACCATCGCGCAGCTGCACCCACGGCGGATCGATGTGGGGCTCGGCCGGTCCGGGTTCATCCGGGCCGAGGACCGGGTCAAGTCCCCCGCGGGCGCCCCGGCGGAGGCCAAGGTCGTGGACGGGCTGCTGATCCCCGGACGGCCCCGACTTCCCTTCGACCGTCCCGATTTCTTCGCCCGCCACCGCACACAGCAACAGCTCCTGGGCCTCCGGGACGAGCCGGTGGGCGACTACGCCGACCAGGTCCGCACGATCCTGGACTTCGTCGACGGCGAATACCGGGACTCCCACGGCGAAAGCTACCGCTCCCCCACGGCCGAAGCCGACGACCTCGAAGTCTGGGTACTGGGCTCCAGCGCCGGCCCCAGCGCGCAGGCCGCGGCGAAACTCGGGCTCCCGTTCACCGCGAACTACCACGTCAGTCCGTCCACGGTGCTCGAGGCGACGACGGCCTATCGCGAATCGTTCCAGCCCTCGGCCCGGCTGGGCCGTCCGCACGTCATGGTCTCGGCCGACGTCGTGGTCGCCGAGGACGAGGCGAAGGCACGTGAGCTGGCGGGCCCGTACGCCCAATGGGTGCTCAGCATTCGCGACGGCCGCGGCGCGATCCCGTTCCCCAGCACCACGGAAGCCGCGGCGTTCGACTGGACCACCGATCAGCGCGCGCTGATCGCCGACCGCATCGACACCCAGTTCGTCGGCACTCCCGCCACCGTCGTCGAGCAGCTCAAAACGTTGCGCGACGTCACTGGCGCCCACGAACTCCTGATCACCACGATCACCCACGACCACGCCGACCGGGTGCGCTCCCACGAACTGCTCGCCCGGGCGTGGTCCGGCGTCTGAGCGTGGCGCCCCTAACGTCGGTGTTTCGCTTGCCGGATCAGGTGAGCCAGGTCGGTGGCCATGTTTTCCACGTGATATCGAATACCGGAAATCGCCACGCTTCCCCGGTTCGGTCAGCCGCTGGCGGATGTCGTCCCAGTCGTCGCGATAGACGATTCCGTCCTGTTTCGAAGGGACAACCGACCCGATCTCGCTGGTGACCAGTCCCCCGCTGACGTTGGGCACCCAGTAGGCGAACTTCAGCGGCTCGTCGAGATATTTCGATCTCCGCAGGCACGGCGGCTCCCCTGGTCGGCAACCTCTTCGTCGCGGCCCCGCGCGAACCGGCGACAGCGCGCGGTCCCGTCGCCGTGTCCTCTCTTCCGGTCGCCGTGTCCTCTCGTCCGGTCGCCGAGTTCTCCGTTCTGGTCGCCGAGTTCTCCGCTGACCCCGGCTGTCTCTCCACTTCCCGCGATCATCGTCATGATACGGAGAACACGGCAACCGGAAGGGAGAACACAGCGACCGGAACAGGGGACACGGCGACACGCGGGGTCTCACGACGCGGAGCGCGCAGCGTCCGGACACCCACCGGCCGTCATCGGCCGACGCGGGCGGGAAAGTCGCGGAGACCGACCATCAGCACCGCCAGCCCGGCGAACGCGAACACCGGCTGTATCCAGGTGGAGGTGCGGGTGAACCCGATCTCGACGGCGATCCAGCCGAGCAGCAGGCTCCCGGCGATCACCGCGGCGGCGCCGGTGCGCCGATCGCCCTTGAACCCGAAGGAGGACACCACCGTCATGGGGACCGCGACGATCACGGCGAGAGCGGCCCCGGCGAAGGCCGGGCTCTCGAAAGGAAGCCGGGCGTTGACGACGTCACCCAGGTCGAGCGCGCCGGACAGCAAGGCGACCGCTCCGGCGTAACCGAGCACCGCGATCAGGCCGGTGAAGGCAGCCAGCCAGGTCCGGGTCGGTCCGCTCATGGCACCACGATCGGCGCGGCCGGGCGCGCCGGACAGGACCCAAGGTCCCCGGCGCCGGTGTCTTCCGGCCCTCTTCGGGCACCAGCGCGGTTTGACACATTCGAACCGTCGACCGACGAACGGAAGAGGCCGATGCGATGAAGGGTGGGTACGCCGGGAATGCCCGTGCCGCGTTTTTCCCCGCGGTGCACGGATCTTCGGCGCACGCCACACGGCATCGGCAGTGGCTCGGTGCGGATCGCGCCGGTTCCGGGAGCATCCGGTGAAACGCAAGTGGCGGGACCTGAGCGTGCGGCAGCGCTGCGCGGTGATCGCCGCCGGTGCCGTCCAGTTCGCGCTTGCGGGTGCCGCCTGGTGGGACCTCGCGCGCCGGCCCTCGGCGGGCGTGCGCGGCGAGAAACTGCCGTGGGCGCTGGTCATCGCGATCAATTTCGCCGGTCCGCTGATCTACTTCCGCTTCGGCCGGAAGCCGGTGAGCACGGAACTGGAACCACCCGACGACTAGCGAGGCCGGATGCGCGAGGCATATCACGAACGGCTCGGCGAGTTCCGCGCCCGGATCTCCGAGCTGGCCGAACTGGCCGAGATCGCGATGGTCGAGGCGACCACCGCGCTGCTCGAAGACGACTTCTCCCGGGCGGCGAAGGTCACCGGGCAGGAGGGTTTCATCACCGAACAGCACCACCAGCTCGACGCCGACGCGCTCGTGCTGCTGGCGCGCGAGCAGCCGGTCGCCACGGATCTTCGCGTCGTCGTCGCCGGATTGCGGATGAGTTCGGATCTCGACCGGATGGGCACGCTGGCCCGGCACGTGGCCGAGCTCGTGGAACGCCGTCATCCCGGGAAGCTGCCCGAATTCGCCCAGCCTGCCGTCCTGACCATGGGGGAACTCGCGCGGCGCATGGCGGCCGGGGCGCGGGAAGCGATCGCGGCGGTGGACGCCGAGGCGGCGAGCCGGCTGGCGAGGGACGACGCGGGGATGGACCGGCTGCGGGCGATGCTGGCCCAGCAGACCGTGCGAGCCCGGCCGGACACCGCCACGGCCATGGATCTCGCCCTGTTGGGTCGCTACTACGAGCGGTTCGCCGACCACGCGGTGTCGCTGGCCCGGCGGGTCGTCTTCATCACGGGCGGAGCGTGAGCAGGATGAGCAAGTGGACGGTCGAGATCGACGTCGACGACGCCGAGGAGGGCACGCGGGCCCGGGTACGGCTGACCGACGGAGCCGGGAACTCCTTCACCGGCATCGGGCTCGCCCGGGGTGACCTCCACGCGCTCGACGTCCCGCAGATCACCGCCGAGCTGGCGGTCGCCAGGGCGCTGGCGGACCTGACCGAGGAACTGCTGAGCGCGGTGGCCGCGGACGTGCATTCCGCGGTGCTGTCGGGTTGATCGCATGCGCGCGTGGCGAGTGGACCGGCCGGGGCCGCCCGGCGACCGGAAGTTCGAGCAGTACGCCGAACCTACCCCGGAGCCCGGTCCCGCCGAGCTGCTGGTGCGGGTGCGCGCCTGTGGGGTGTGCCGGACCGACCTGCACGTGGTCGAGGGTGATCTGCCGGTGCACCGGCCGGCCGTCGTGCCGGGCCACGAGGTGGTCGGCGAGGTGGTGGGCACCGGGGCCGGGGTGACCGGGTTCGCGATCGGCGACGACGTCGGCATCGCCTGGCTGCGCGGCACCTGCGGGGTTTGCCGGTACTGCCGTCGGGGCGCGGAGAACCTGTGCCCCGCCTCGGTCTACACCGGCTGGGACGCCGACGGCGGGTACGCCGATTTCGCCACGGTGCCCGCCGCGTTCGCGCACCGGTTGCCCGCGGGCTACACCGACACCGAACTCGCGCCGCTGCTGTGTGCGGGCATCATCGGATTCCGCGCGCTGCGCCGGGCGTCGCTCCCCGCGCGGGGGCGGCTCGGCCTGTACGGATTCGGGGCGAGCGCGCATCTGGCCGCGCAGGTCGCCCTCGCGCGGGGCGCCACGGTGCACGTGATGACGCGCGACGCGCGGGCCCGGCGGTTGGCGCTCGACCTGGGTGCTCGCTCCGTCGCGGGCGCCGCGGATCCCCCGCCGGAGCCACTGGATTCGGCCATCCTGTTCGCCCCGGTCGGCGAGCTGGTCCCGCCTGCGCTCGCCGCGCTCGACCGGGGCGGCACGCTCGCCGTCGCGGGAATCCATCTCACCGACATCCCGAGCCTGAACTACCAGGAGCACCTGTTCCAGGAACGCCAGCTGCGCAGCGTCACCGCGAACACCCGTGACGACGCCCGCGATTTTCTGGCTTTCGCGGCGGAACACCGGCTGCGGGTCGTCACCACGCCCTATCCGCTCGAGAAAGCGGACCAGGCACTGGCCGATCTCGCCGGCGACCGGGTGCACGGCGCGGCCGTGCTGGTCACCGGATGAACGCCGTGACGCGACCGGTGACACCGGGCGCGCCGGGATGACTTTGGCCTTCCGCGCCGGTTACCTCCAGCCCTGACCCCGGCGACGCGCGCTGGGCATGGTGGAGGCGCGGCAGGACCGCCGCACGGGAATGTCCGCCACAGGGCACGTCCGGAGGGCATGTCATCCGGCATGTCGGAGGGAAATCCCGGGGAACCCCAGGGAGGATGGGAATGCGGTTCGGGGATCGCCGGCAGGCTGGCCGGGCGCTGGCCGCCCGGTTGCGGGAGCTGCGCGCCCGCCGCCCCGTCGTGGTCGGCATCGCGCGGGGCGGGGCGCTGGTGGCCGATGAGGTCGCCCGCGCACTGATCGCGCCGCTCGATCTCGCGCTGGTCGGCCGGATCGAGACGCCGGACCGCCCGGGGGCCACGCTCGCCGCGGTCGCCGAAGGCGGGGTGCTGGTCACCGCGGGCGGCCGCACGGGAGCCCGGCCGGCGGCGGCCGAGCTGATGGCGACGGCCAGCCACACGCGCGCCGAACTGGCCCGTCGCGCGGTCGCCTTCCCCCGGCTGTTCTGGCATCTGCCGGTGGCGGGCCGGACAGTGGTCCTGGTCGACGACGGCATCACCACCGGCGCCACCGCACGGGCCGCGGTCCGGGTGCTTCGCGCCCGGGACGCCGCGCGGATCGTGCTCGCCGTGCCGGTGGCACCGATCGAGGCGCTGCGCACGGTCGCCGCGGAGGTCGATCTCGCGCTGTGCCTGCGCCGCCAGCCGTGGCGGCAGGCCACCCGCAACCTTTATGACGAGCTTTCCCCGTTGTCGGACGAGGCGTTGGTCGCGGCCCTCGACGGGCGGCCGGCCTTCGAGCCGGTCCCGGCGTGACGGCTGGACGCCACGGTCGGTCCGGCGCGGTCGGTCCGGCACGGTCAGTCCGGCACGGTCAGTCCGGCACGGTCGTCCATTGTGGACAACCGCGCCGGGTCCGCGGGTTCGGCATCAGGTGCGCGCCTCGGGGCAGCTCCGGTGGCCGCTCAGGCGCGCGACTTCGACGACGATTCCGTTGTCGAAGGGCGAGGCCATGTCGGAGGTGAACGTGGTCCGTGGCAGCGGGCTGGGCCGGTCCGCCCAGACCATCGGCCGGGCCAGGCCCATCCCGGTCACGGTCCAGCTTTCGCCGCCGTGGTCGTCGTGCGCGAACTCGACCGTCACCGGACGTCCGGCCGAGGCCCGCACGAGGGTGCGGTCGGTCCCGGTCGGGATCAGCAGGCGGCCCGGGTCGAGGACGAGGCAGCCCAGCGGGACCGGCGGGTCGCCGTTGATCGAGACCAGGGCGCGGCGGCCGCGCTCCGGCGTACCGAGGAGCCGGAAACATTCGTTGTGGGAAAGGGGAATCGGCGGGTGCCTGGTCACCGTCACGGGGGTAGTCACGGGCAAGATCACGGGCAAGGTCACGGGGGAAGCGATGGTGGAAGTCACGGGCGAGGTTTGGGTGGAGGTCACGGCCGCTCCGGAGCGCAGGGAGTCTCACGGTTGTCCTCGGTGATTCTAGTGCTCGCGGGTAAGCGGACAGTGAGCGGAAAGTGTTGTCATGGCGGCTATCCCGTCAAGGATCCCGGTTCAGGACCGGGATGTCCGTTTCCACGCGTTGCCGAGGAAGACGAGCCAGCCCGTAGAAGCCAGCAGCGGCCAGGTGATGAAGCGGAAGAGCACGACGGCGACGGCCGCGTTCGGCGCGGCCAGCCCGCCGGCGACGAGCGCGGCGAGCAGGCCGGCCTCGGCCGGACCGGCGCCCGCGGGGGTGAGTTGCAGCCCGATGCTCGCCTGCACCAGAAGATAGCCGACGGCCACCGCCGCCCATGGCACGGTGTCCGCGGCGGCCTTGACGCAGGCGACCAGCGTCAGGTAGTCGAGGCCCCAGCTGACCAGCCCGATCAGGAAAAAATCGCTCCACTCCGCGACGGTCGGGCGCAACAGGGCGATCCGCTCGGAAATCGCGTCGGCGCGGTGCGACTCGGTCCGCGCCCACTGCATGTTCCTGACCACCGGCAGGTGCCGCGCAACGGCCGTGGTGCCGCGCGCGATCCAGTGCAGCGACTGCGGTCGCCGGAGGAGCAACCACAACACCCACACGGCCAGAGCCAGGGCAGCGCACAGCGCCCACGCCGCCGGAACCGGGATGACCCCGTTGTAGGCGAACGCGAGCGGTCCCAGCACCACCAGCACCACGGCGGTGAGCAGCGCCGCCAGCACCGCGGTCCACAGCGACAGTCCGGTGTCGACACCGCGGATCCGGAACGCCGCGACCGCGTAGGCCATACCGGCCGTCGAGCCGGCCGACGGCACCGTCTGGGCCAGGGAGTTGCCGATGAAGTTCACCGCTTGCACGGTGCCGAACTTCAGGCGGGCTCCCCCGGCCGCCAGCATGCGCCGGTACAGCTCACCGTAGAGGCCGAGCGAGACCACCGCGGCCACCACGGCCACGCCGAACCACACCCAGCGCAGGTGCGCCAGCCGTGCGGAGAGATCGTCGACGGCCGCGAGAGTGGGCGCCAGCCGCCAGACCGCGATGCCGATGCCGGCCGCGGTCAGCGCCCAGTCGAGGATCAGACGCCAGGTCGGGCGGCGGGCCGCGCGCAGCACCTCCCGCAGGACCGGCACCGTGTGCATCCCGCGTTCGCTTTCTGCGTCAGACACCTCCCACCACCGTTTCACAGTGCCGCCGCTCTCACCACTGTCCGCCACATCGTGCGCCGCGCGATCCCGTCTCGCACGCGCACCGTTTTCGGTGACCACACAGGGAAAGCGAAGAACGACGCAGAGTTCCGGCGAGACCGCCGACGCGGCACCTCAGTGTCCCTTGGTGCCCCGCGGTGTCACTCGACCATCACTCGACGGCCCTGAGCAAAAGGCGTGACCTTGACGATCTCCTGCGGCCATCTCCCGAGGATGCCCGCGCGGTGACGGGCCCCGCAGGGCCGCCCGTCGCCTCGGTGGAGGTCTTCGGTCCCTATTCGTGCTCGGAGCGGTCGGCGTAGCAACGAGGGATGAGGCACGAAACCGACTCGGCGGCCGACCTCGACGTCCGGGTGACGACGCAGGGCACGGTGCCGGAAACCGCCGACTACGCCCGGGAGAAGATCAGCAAGCTGGCCCATCTCGCACACCGCCCGGTGCTCTCGGCGCGGGTCAAGCTGAGTAGGCACGGCAACCCCGCGGTCGCACAACCGGTGGTCGCGCAGGCCAACCTCAACGTCAACGGGTGGCTCGTGCGCGCGCAGGCAGAGGGCATCACCGCGCGCGAGGCGATCGACCGGCTGGAGGCCCGGTTGCGCCGGCGGCTGGAACGGGTCGCCCAGCGCTGGGAGGCCCGGCACGGCCGGGTCCGCGGCGGGTCACTGCCCGGGCCGCACGAGTGGCGCCAGAGCAGCGAACCGACCCACCGCGGCGCCTTTTCCCGGCCGGAGTCCGAACGCGAGATCGTCCGGCACAAGTCGTTCAGCCTGCACCGCTGCACCGTCGACGAGGCCGCGGAGGAAATGGGCCTGCTCGACTACGACTTCCACCTGTTCACCGAGGCGGGCAGCGGTCAGGACAGTGTGCTCTACCGTTCCGGCCCGACCGGTTACCGGCTGGCCCGGCTGACCCCGCCCGGACCGCACGAGCTCGCGGCCTTCGAACTGCCGTTGACCATCAGCGACCAGCCCGCACCGCGCCTGTCCACCCGGGAAGCGATGGACCGACTGAATCTGATCGGCCTGCCGTTCCTGTTCTTCCTCGAGGACGACCGGGGCCGCGGAGCCGTGCTGTACCACCGCTATGACGGTCACTACGGACTGATCACGCCCGCCGACGTCGACGAGCGTTGAGTACGCCCGCGAAGTCTCGCGCCCGCCCGACCGTCCGGAGTAGACTCACCACGTTCGAGACACCGGCGGTCGTCGATTCGTCCGCATCTTCGCGGGAGTCCGCATGGGCCGCACGCCATCAGTCAGTCATCCCGTGTCACAGCGCAGACTGCGCGAGCTCGTCGACCAGGTCCGGGATCGGATCGAGGACCTCGCCGAACATCGCGAACGCGTGAACGGACTGGTCGAGGCGTTGCTTTCCGTCGGCTCCGGGCTGGAGCTGGACGCGACCCTCCAGCACATCGTGCGTGCCGCCGTCGAACTCGCGGACTGCCGCTTCGGCGCGCTGGGCGTACTCCGCCAGGATCGCGCCGAGCTCGCCCAGTTCGTCTACGACGGCATCGATTCCCGGGCGCGCCGGGAAACCGGGGAGCTGCCGGCCGGGCAGGGACTGCCGGGGTTGCTGATCGAGCAGCCGGAACCGATCCGCCTCGACGATCTGGCGCGGCATCCCACCGCCTGGTTCCCGTCTCACCATCGGTCGATGCGCACCTTCCTGGGGTTCCGGGTGCTGGTCCGTGGGCAGGTTTTCGGAAACCTTTACCTGACCGAAAAACGCGGCGGCCGGGAGTTCACCGAGGACGACGAGGTCGTGGTGCGGACGCTGGCGGCGGCGGCCGGAATCGCGGTGGACAACGCGCACCTCTACGAAGACGCCCGGCGGCGGCAGCGCTGGCTGGAGGCCACCAGCGAGATCCGGGCCGAGCTGCTCACCGCCGGCGGCGATCTGGCGGGTGTGGAACACCTGATGGCCGGTCGGGCGCTCAAGCTGACCGGTGCCGAGTACGCGTTCGTCGCCGAACCCCGGGACCCCGAGCTCCCCACCGCCGAAGTCGCCACGCTGACCGTGACCGCCGCCGCGGGCCCCGGCCCCGAACTCCTGCTGGGGCGAGAGGTTCCGGTGGCGGGCTCGGCCTGTGGCACGGTTTTCCGCGGTGCCGAGCCGCGGCGGGTCGCCGAACTCGACCCCGCGAGCACGCCGCTGCCCGGGCAGCTGGGCCCGGCACTCGTGCTGCCGCTGCGCGCCTGGCCCGACACGGCCTCCGGTGTGCTCGTCGCGGCACGCGGTCCCGGCGCCCCGGCCTTCGCCGCCGGACAGTTACCGCTGGCGGCGGCGTTCAGCGAGCAGGCGGCGCTGGCGCTGCGACTGGCCCGGGACCAACGGCGAACGCACGAGAGCCGGCTGCTCACCACCCGTGACCGGCTGGCCGGGGAACTCCAGAGGTCGGTGATCCGGCGGCTGTTCAGCCACGGCCTGGCGCTGCAGAGTGTCCAGCTGCGCACGCGCTCCCCCGCGGTCCGCACGGAGCTGGCCGAACTGGCCGACAACGTGCAGGACATCATTTCCGACGTGCGCGTCGCGATCTTCGGGCGGCATGAGCCGCGCGGGACCGGGCTGCGCAAGCGCCTGCACGACGCGCTCGCCGAGATCACCGGCGACACGGCGCTGCGCACCACGATCCGGATCGCGGGCCGGGTCGGGTCGGTGCCGGCCGCGCTGGCCGACCACGCCGAAGCCGTGGTCCGGGAGGCGCTGAGCAACACCGTCCGGCACGCCTCGGCGTGCACGGTGACCGTCGAGGTCAGCGCCGGTGAACCCGACGGACTGACCATCGAAGTCACCGACGACGGGTCGGGAGTTCCCGCCAACCTCCCCCGTGGGTTCAGCGGGCTGCGCAACCTCGCCGAACGTGCCGGGCAGGCGGGCGGCACGTTCGACATGGCCCGCCTCGATGACGGCGGCACCCGACTGCGCTGGACGGCGCCACTTCCGGACGGCGGTCAGGCGAGTGCGTAGCGACGCACGGCGCGGTCAGGCGTTTTCCCGCGGCCGCGGGTAATACAGTTCCTCGACGTCTTCGGCGTATTTCGCCAGCACATGCCGGCGGCGGATCTTCTGGGTCGGGGTCAGCTCGTCGTTGACCGTGAACGCCTCGGGCAGCACGCGGAACCGCTTGATGGCCTCGGCGCGGGACACCGCCGCGTTGACCTCGTCCACCACGCTCTGCAGGGTCAGCGCGAGGTCGGGGTCGTACCGCAGCTCGGCCACGCTCGCGCCGGAAGGCTTGTGGTGCCGGCGTTTCCACTCGGCGAAGCCCGCCGGGTCGAGCGTGAGCAGCACGCTGACGTAGGGCCGCCGGTCGCCGACGACGACGCAGTTGTCGATCAGCCAGTGCTCGTTCAACCGGTCTTCGAACAGAGCCGGCGCGACGTTCTTGCCGCCGGCGGTGACGATCAGTTCCTTCTTGCGCCCGGTGATGCTCAGGTACCCCTGGTGGATCTCGCCGAGATCACCGGTGCGCAGCCAGCCCTCCGCCGCCAGCGTGGCGCGGGTGGCCGGTTCGTTGTGCCAGTACCCGGCGAACACGCCGGGCCCGCGCACCAGCACTTCGCCGTCCGCCGCGATCCGCACGGACCAGCCGGGCAGCGGCCGCCCGACGGTGTCCATCCGGTGCGCATGCGGAAGGTTCAGGGTGACCCCGGCGGTGGTCTCGGTCAGCCCGTAACCGGTCAGGACGGAAATGCCCGCGCCGCGCAGGAAATGGCCCAGGTGCCGGGAAAGCGGCGCGCCACCGCAGATCGCGTGGCTGATCCGGCCACCCAGCGCGGCCCTCAGCTTCCGGTAGACGAGCCGGTCGAACAGCGCGTGCCCGAACGCCCCGCCCCGTTCGCTGTATTTGACCGCGCTGCGCTCGGCCGCGCGGAACAACCAGCCGAGCCGGCGGGCCGCCGCCGCGCGCGCCGCGGTGGTGGCGAGCCTTTCGAACACGCGCGGCACCGCGGCGATCAGGGTGGGCCGGAAGGAGAGCAGATCGTCCGTGAGGTCCGCCAGATCGGGAGTGTGGGCGGTCAGGGCCCCGGCGCGCACCGCGGCCAGTTGCACGATCCGGGCGAGAATGTGGGCCAGCGGCAGGAAAAGCAGGATCGAGGACTCCGGCGTGAGCACCGATTCGGTGATGCCCTGCGCCCGCATGATGCTGTCGACCTCGGCGACCAGGTTGCCGTGGGTGAGCACGCATCCCTTGGGCCGGCCGGTCGTGCCGGAGGTGTAGACGATCGTCGCGGGCGCGCCCGGCGCCACCGTCCGGCGGCGTTCGACGTCCGCCGCGGGCATGGCCGCGCCCTGGGCGACGAGCGCGTCGAGCCCACCACCCTCGATGGTCCAAACGGGACCGCCCACCGGCTCGACCAGCTGGGCACACCGGGCGTTCTCGGCGAAGGCCGCGATCGCCCCCGAGTCGGCGAGGATCCACGCCGCCTGCTCGGCGGAATCCGTCTCGTACACCGGCACGCTGACCGCGCCCACGGTCCAGATCGCGAAGTCGACCAGCACCCACTCGTAGCGTGTCGCCGACATCAGCGCGACCCGGTCGCCCGCCCGGATCCCGGCCGACACCAGGCCCTTGGCCAGCGTGTCGACCTCCTCGGTGAATTCCTTCGCCGACACCGTCCGCCAGCCGCCCTCCACCTTTCTGGCGAAAAGGGGATGATCGGGCTCGGTGCCCGCGATCCGGAAGACGTCGTCGGCCGCGTTGGACATGGCTCCAGTGTGGACCGTGGCCGGTTCGGCCGCAGGGGTCGAAAGTCCACGGCACGGGTGGCGTGCTCGCGGGCCGGGCGGCCTCAGCCGTGCAGGTGGGCCTTCTGGTGCGTGACGGCTTCGATGCGGTTGGCCGCCGCGTCCAGCAGCCGGTGCGCCAGCGCACCGAGCGCGCGGGCCGCGGCGAGTTCGTCGCCGATCTCCGGCACGTTTTCGTCGGCGGGATTCAGCCGCGCCGTCCCCACCCCGACCAGACCGGTCTCTCCGGGGTCGTGCAGCCGGGCGTGGGCGCGCGTCCGGTTCTCGTGCTCGTCGATGAAGACCTCGACGTGCCAATGCTTGTCCTCCATCGTGGGTACCTCCGTTCGTCACCGGGAGCGGATCATCACGTCAGCGGCGGAGCCGACCAGAGCGGGAACCAGCGGCTCAGGTCCTCTTCGAGCGGAAGCTCACCGGTGAGCTGGGCGCGCACGGCCAGTTCCAGCTCATTGTCCCGCCGTTCGCCGCCGATCGGGGCGAACGGATAAACGGTGCCGCGCTTGAAGAGATACACCAGCCCGACACGGCGATTCCCTTCGGCGGAAGAAAAACCGACGAGCGTGCACAGCAGACCACTGCCGAAACCGGCTTCGGCCAGCGTCGTGTTGACGGCATGGAGATCGGTCACCAGCGCGGAAAGATCCGCGTCGGCCCGGCGGAAGGTGACCCAGGTGTAGGCATACTCGTCCCGCGCGATCTCCGCCCGCCCCGCGGGGTCCACACGCGACAGTGCGAGCGCGTCCGCCTCGGTACGGGCCCCCGCGCCGCCCTCGGCGGTGCGGAAGCACACCCCGCCGGACCCGGTCGCGGCCAGATCGAGCCCGACCCGCAGGGCGATCGCCGCCGCCGGGATCGCGAAGAGCACGTCCAGGTTCGGCCGCGCCGGTCTCGTCCGGCCCAGCAGGACATCCCCGACCTTCGTGAGGAACTTCATTCCGCGGGCTCCTCCAGCTCCGCCGACAAGGTGGCGAGCCGGTCGAGCCGGACCCGCAGCGCCGGGTGGGTGGACAGCACGCCGGAGAACCGGGATCCCAGCGCGGGGGCGAAGAAGAAGGCGTTGAACGCCTCCACCGAACGCAGGTCCCGGGTCGGGATCGCGGACAGCTGCCCGGTGACCTTGGTCAGTGCCGACGCGAGCGCCGACGGGCGTCCGGTGAGCACCGCGCCCGCGCGGTCGGCGGCGAGTTCGCGATAGCGGGACAATGCCCGCACCAGCAGGAAACTGACCGCGTAGACCACCACCGACACGGCGCTGATCAGCAGCACGAGGAGCACCAGCTGGTCGCCGCCCTGGCGGCCCCGGTCGCCCACCAGTCCGGAGTAGAAGGCGAAGCGGGCGACCAGGCCGGCGAGCACGCCGAGGAACGCGGCCACGGTCATCACCGCCACGTCGCGGTGGGCGATGTGGGAAAGTTCGTGGGACAGCACGCCTTCGAGTTCGGTGTTGTCCAGCCGGCGCAGCATCCCGGTGGTCACACAGAGCACGGCGCGGCGGGTGTTGCGTCCGGTGGCGAAGGCGTTGGGCAGGTCCGTCACGGCCACCGCCACGCGCGGTTTGGGCATGTTCGCGGTCGCGCACAGCCGGTCGAGGATGGCGTGCAGCCGGGGCTGCTCCTCCGCGGTGACGACCCGGGCCCGCATCGCGGTCAGTGCGATGCGGTCGGAGAAGAAGTACTGCGCCGCCAGCACACCCGCGGCGATCAGCACGATCACGACGACGGATTTGAGGAGCACGAGCAAGGCGGCGACGAACGCGGCGTACACCACTCCCAACAGGAACGTGGTGAGCAGCATGCGTCCGGTCAACGCGCGGTCGGGCGGGAATCGGGTTCGCATCGCAGGCTTCCGGAAAACAGTGGGACTCAATCGGACTCAATGGACTCTGTGGGAATCGGTGAGAAATCGGTGGGAAATCAGCCGGGGATGAGGCCCTCATCGCCCAGCAGCGCGCGGACCTGCTCGAGGGTGCTGTCCTGCGCGGGCAGCACGAGTTCCGAACCGGTGAGCGTGGTCTCGGGCAACGGCGTGCCGAAGCGGCGGGCGGCGTCGAGCAGGGCCCGCAGAGACGTGTCGAAGGCGGCCTCCTGTCCCGAATCGATCGCGGCCTGGAGCGCTTCGTCGAGCACGTTCAACTCGGACAGCCGGTCTTCGTCGACGTCGAACTGGCCTTCCCCCAGGATCCGCGTGATCATGACTCGGCCTTTCCGGATCCCGGGGGCAGCGCGGCCCGCATCCGGCTCAGCTCGGCCTCGATCTCGCCGCCGCCGGTGAGCTGGTCGAGCTGCTCCTGGATGTCGTCGCGACCGGCCGGCCGGGTGGCGTCTTCGAGCGCACCCGAGGCGAGCAGTTCGTCGAGCGCTCCCGCCCTCGCCTGCAACTGGGTCGTCCGGTCCTCGGCGCGCTGCATGGCCATCCCGACGTCACCCATTTCCTCGGAGATGCCCGAGACCGCCTCGTTGATCCGCGACTGGGCCTCCGCGGCGGTGTAGGTCGCCTTGATGGTCTCCTTGCGCGTGCGGAATGCCTCGACCTTCGCCTTCAACCGGTGCGCGGCCACCGTGAGCTTTTCCTCGTCGGCCTGCACGGACCGTTTCTGGGCTTCGAGATCGGCCAGCTGCGCGGTGACGGCGGCGCGCCGGGTCAGCGCCTCCCGGGCGAGCCCCTCGTGGCCCACGGCCACCGCCTCGCGCGCCTGCGTGCTCAGCAGTCCCGAAGACGAGGTGAGCTGGTCCATCTGCAGCTCGATGCGCCGGCGGCTGGTCGCGACGTCGGCCAGTCCCCGGTTGACCTTGGTCAGCATCTCGAGCTGCTTTTCGTAGGAGTAGTCGAGGACTTCGCGCGGGTCTTCGGCACGGTTGAGCGCCTTGGTCACCTTTATCCTGAACAGTGCCGCGATGCGGCGGGAAAGACTCATCGGGACTTCACGTCCTTCCTGGACCGGCCGTCCGGCTCGTGATCACACTCCCCTCCCACGGTCCAGACTGCGCCGGCGGCGGTCGCCCGGGAGAGGGCCTTGTGACTCCGGCGCTCCGGCCTAAAGTCACCAGGTAGGCGCGCGGTCCCGGCCCCGCCTCAGCCGGCCGCCCGCCGCAGCAGGGGCGTGATCCGGTAACCGACGAGCTGGCGCATGACCAGCGCGGTGTCCGTGCGTTCGACGCCCGGGATGGCCAGGATCTGGCCCGCGATGCGGTAGAGGTCTTCGGCGTCGGTGGCCACGACGTGGATCAGCAGGTCGACGGGCCCGGAGATGCCGTGCACCTGCAGCACCTCCGGTACGGCCGCGAGCGCGGCGGCGACCTCGTCGAGGCGGCGCTGGGTCACCTGCGCGGTGACGTAGGCGACCAGCGGGTAGCCCAGCGATTCCGGCGTGACCCGCCGCTCGAAGGAGTCCAGCACGCCGTTGTGCTCCAGCCGGGCCATCCTGGCCTGTGCGGTGTTGCGGGCGATCCCGACCCGGTCGGCCACCGCGATCGTGGTCGCCCGGGGATGCTCGGCCAGCTCCAACAGGATGCGGGCGTCCACCGGGTCGACCGGCGCCCGGCCACCCGGTCCCCCGGGACCACCGCGGGTGTCCTCGCCCGGGGTGCTGTTGCGCATAGTGCTCGCCTCCGTCGACCGCGGACCCGCTTTGGTTGGGCAGAATGCTCAACCTGGGCTGACCTCATTGTGCAGCAATCCGTCCCGTTGCTTGAATCTGAACCAGGAGGGTGGCGAGTGATGAGCAGCCCAGCGATCAGCCCGCGGCGAACCGAAGGCGGAGACGACGTCCTGCGCGAGATCGAGGATCGCGTGCTGTGGCTGTCGACCGCGATCATCCACCAGGCGAACCGGGTACGGCCGAACCCCACCGGCCTGAAGGTCGGCGGCCACCAGGCGTCCTCGGCCTCGGTCGTGTCGATCATGACGTCGTTGTGGTTCCGGCACCTGCGGTCGCAGGACCGGGTGGCGGTGAAACCCCATGCGTCACCGGTGCTCCACGCGATCAACCACCTGCTCGGCCGGCTCGACGCCGGCTACCTGACCCGGCTGCGCGAGTTCGGTGGCCTGCAGAGTTATCCGAGCCGGACCAAGGATCCGGACCCGGTGGACTATTCGACCGGGTCGGTCGGGATCAGCGCCACCGCACCGATCTGGGGCGCGATCTCGCGGCGCTACGTGGAAACGGTCGCGGGCGGGGCAGGCACCGGACGGCAGTATTCCGTGCTGGGCGACGCGGAACTCGACGAAGGCGCGGTGTGGGAGGCGATCCTGGATCCCGCGGTGGCCGAACTCGGCGAGATCGTGTGGATCGTGGATGTGAACCGGCAGTCGCTGGACCGGATCGTGCCCACC
>DASSAD010000266.1:0-27980 GCA_035685725.1 Amycolatopsis sp.
GGCCCCGGCGCGCGCCGAGCCGGTGAACGAGACGACGTCGACCCCCGGGTGCGTGACCAGCGCCTCGCCGACCACCGGGCCGTAGCCGCTGACCAGGTTCACCACGCCCGGCGGGAAGCCGGCTTCGTCCAGTGCGTCGAAGAGCAGGTAGACCGCCAGCGGGGCGACCTCGCTGGGCTTGACCACCACCGTGCAGCCGGCGGCCAGCGCCGGCGCGAGCTTGCAGGTGATCTGGTGGATCGGATAGTTCCACGGCGTGATCGCGGCGACCACGCCCGCGGGCTCGCGGACCACCAGCGAGTTCCCGATCCGTTCCTCGGTCTCGTCCTGGCCGAGCAGGTCCACGTAGGTCGCGACGTCGGTCACCGGCAGCGCGGCCTGGATCCGCGACGCGATGCGCAGCGGCGTGCCGACATCCGTGGCGATGGTGTCGGCGATCTCCTCGGCCCGCTTGACCAACCCGTCGTGCAGCTTGCGCAACAGTTCGGCACGCTCGGCGCGCGAGGTGGCCGCCCAGGCGGGAAAGGCCGCGCGCGCCGCCTGGACCGCCCGGTCGACGTCCGCGGCCGTGCCCGCAGGCACCATGCCGATCACGACACCGGTGGTCGGATTTTCTACAGGAATCGCGTTGTCCGTGCCCGCTATCCACTCTCCGGCCAGATAGTAAGTGTTGCGATCGATCACCAGAATCTCCCGAAAAGTGCTCGGCCGAGCACGTCGACTACCTGAGACGCGCACCCATCATGCGCCATTTTCTATAGAATACACCAGAGGTGGGCGTCGACCGTTACGGACATCACGCCCGGGATCGACGCCCACTCCGGCCCGAAAGGGTCGGTTTCGTCGGACAGGTGCCGGACGACTCCCGACGCGAGCGGACGGGCGTCAGCCCCCCTTGAGGAGCTTCGCCGAGATCTCGCGCATTTCCCGCTTACGGATCTTCCCGGTGACGGTCATCGGGAATTCCTCCGCGAGATGCACGTAGCGGGGAATCTTGTAGTGCGCCAGCTTTCCGGTGCAGAACGCGCGCAGGGACTCCGCGGTGATCGGCTCCCGGCCGTCCCGGAGGCGGATCCACGCGCACAGCTCTTCGCCGTAGCGCTCGTCCGGCACGCCGACCACCTGAACGTCCAGGATATCCGGGTGCGAGTACAGGAATTCCTCGATTTCGCGCGGATAGATGTTCTCCCCGCCACGAATGACCAGGTCCTTGAGGCGGCCCACGATGCTGACGTAGCCTTCGGCGTCCATGGTCGCGAGGTCACCGGTGTGCATCCAGCCCGCGTCGTCGACGACCTCGGCGGTCTTCTCCGGCTCGTTCCAGTAACCCCGCATCACCAGATAACCACGGGCACACAGTTCTCCGGTCTCGCCCACCGGCACCGTGGCACCCGTCTCCGGATGCACGATCTTGATCTCCACATGGGGATGCACGATGCCCACGGTGGACACTCGCCGGTCGATCGAGCAGTCCGCGGGCGTGTGGGTGGAGACCGGCGAGGTCTCCGTCATGCCGTAGCTGATCGTGATCTCGTTCATGTGCATGGTGTCCACGACCCGCTTCATCACCTCGACCGGGCACGGCGAGCCGGACATGATGCCCGTGCGCAGCGACGAGAAGTCGTAGTCCGCGAAGCGCGGATGGTCGAGAATCGCGATATACATGGTCGGCACGCCATACAGCGCGGTGCACTTTTCCTGGTCGATCGCCCGCATGGTCGCTTCCGCGTCGAAGGACGGCGCGGGAATGACCACGCAACTGCCGTGGGCCAGGCACCCCAGATTTCCCATCACCATGCCGAAACAGTGGTAGAACGGCACCTGCACGCACAGCCGGTCCCGCTCGGTGAACCGCTGCACCTCGGTGACGAAGAAACCGTTGTTGAGGATGTTGTGGTGGGACAGCGTCGCACCCTTGGGAAAACCCGTTGTGCCGCTGGTGTACTGGATGTTGATCGGATCATCACGATCCAAAGTAGACAGTGCGGCCGCGACGGCGGCGGGATTCTCACTGCCGGTCGCCAGCCGGTCCCAGCCCGGCGTACCGAGGATGACGACGTCGCGAAGTTCGGGCGCCGAAGGCCGGACCTCTTCGATCATGGCGGGGTAGTCGCTGGAGCGGTGGGTCGCCGCGGAGATCAGCGTCCGGATCCCGGACTGGTTGAGGACATAGGAGAGTTCCTGGGTCCGGTAGGCCGGGTTGACGTTGACCAGGATCGCCCCGATCTTGGCGGTCGCGTACTGGACGAGCACCCATTCCGGCACGTTCGGGGCCCAGATCCCGACCCGGTCGCCCCGGGTGATGCCGAGATCCAGCAGGCCGGCGGCGAGCCGGTCGACCGCCGCGTCGAGTTCGCGGTAGGTCCACCGGCGCCCGCTCGCCACGTCGACGAGGGCGTCGGAGTCACCGAAGCGCCGGGCGGTCGTTTCCAGCTGGGCACCGATGGTTCGCCCGATGAGCGGCACACTGGACACGCCGCTGGCATAGCTGGCCTGGGAGACGGTCATGGTTCAGTCCTTCTCTGTCCCGGCCGCCGCGCCGGCGGCCGCGTGGGCCGGTGAGGGGGTGGTCACGGGCGCGCCCGGATCGAGCGTGCCCGCGGCGATCGCGCGCTGCTGGCCGGCCAGCTCGGCGTCCAGTGCCCGGTTGTCGCCGCGTGCCCGGGCCGCCAGCGCCCGGGCCGCCGTCGGGACGAGGACACAACTTCCCGGGACTCCGGCGTGCCCGGCGCACGACGCGGCCCCGGCGGGTTCGGCCGTGCCGGCGGGCCGGGCCGGAGTCGCTGATCCGACCAGCATCCCCACCCCGAACCGGCGCCGCGCCGCGCCTCCGCAGGCCCGGCAGTCCACGGAATCGTCGACCGGTCGGGGCATCCAGTGTTCGTCGGTGCGGCCGCACGCGCCGCACACGTAATCCACGAGAATCTTCATCGCCTGTCGTCCCCGGTCACTCGTAACAGCGCGGCGCGGAGAAGTCCTTCCAGTCCTCCGGATCGTGCGCGATCCACACCTCCGCGGCATGGCTGTCCGCGAGGTGGCGCAACCGCCGGATCGAGGCGATCGAGTCCCGGGTGTTGAAGTCCGATCCCATCGGCATCGTCCCGGTCAGCGCCGAGCGCAGGTGCACGGTGTCGCCGGTGAGCACGAAGGTCCGCTCCGGCAACCGGACCAGGACACTGCTGTTGCCGGGCGTGTGCCCGGGCATGGCCAGGATCGTGATGCTGCCGTCGCCGAACAGGTCGTGGTCGCCCTCCAGCGGATTCCAGTCGAAGGCGCGCGTGGCCTCGATGTCCGGGCGGCGGAAGAACGCCGCGGCGGCGGGGTTCGGCCAGAACGAGTAGGGCAGGTCGGCACCGCCGATGTAGAACTTGGCGTGCGGGAAGAGGTACAGACCACCCGTGTGGTCGAAATGCGCATGCGAAACGATCACGTGCGTCACGTCGGTGACGCGGAAACCCAGCGCCTCGATCTGCCGGTCGACCCGCTGTTCCTCGGTGAACCGGATGCCGATGTGCTCGGCCAGTTCCCCGTACACGGCCTCCGGATCGACCGCGGCCTCCGGCACCATCCCGGTGTCGAACAGCACCAGCCCGCGTTCGTGCTCGATCAGGTAGGTCGGGACCGGGATGGTGACCTCACCTACGGCGCCCAGCACCAGCAGTCCGGAATCCAGCGTGAACGTGGCGCCGTCGAGGGCCCACAGGCGCTTCGCCGCACCCACGGCAGCGGTCATGTCGCATCACACTCCTCAGTCACCTTTGACGTGTCCCACGACACATGCGGAGGAGTAAACTATATAGAAACTGCGGTTGTCAACACTCTTCGCCGCGTCTTGCACCCCCGGTGAAAATTGGTAAGTTGCATGCTCAAACGGGGTATCAAGCGCGCCGGAAACGATCACGGAGGGTGAAGGATCCGAGGACTTCTCTATAGAACTCTTGGCGAGACTTGTCAGTCGGATCGAGGCCCCGGAGCGGCCGCCCGCACGGCGGCACCCGCGCTGGTCCACACCTTTCCGTGCGACGCCACAGCGCGCCACAACCGAGCCCCGCGCGGCCGGCCACCGAACCGGCGTGGTCGAGCGCCAGGGCACGAGGGTGGTTCCCCGCGCGGCTTCCCGTACCGCGGTCAGGACGCCGAACGGGGGCCCACCAGGAACCTCAGCTGCTCCAGGAGATCGCTGCGGGAGGCACAGCCGAACCGCTGCCGCATCCGCGCCACGTGGTACTCCACGGTCTTCGCCGAAATGAACAGGCGCTGGCCGATTTCCTTGTAGGTGAAGCCATCCACGACGAGTTCGGCGACATCGCGTTCCCGCTCGCTGAGGGTACCGGTGACGCCGCGGGGCGGTTCGGTGCGTGGCGTTCCGGTCGCTTCGCCGCGACCGGGCTGGTCGGTGCCCGGCCGCGTGGTCTTGCCCTGCAGTGCGCGGGCACATTCCAGCAGGCGCAGCATTCCCTTGCGGTCCGCCGTGCGGATCGCGGCCTGCCCGGCGAGCCGCGGTCCGTCCCACCGCAGACCGGCACCGTGCAGGCCGCGGGCGGCCGCCTCCACCGCCACCGGATCGATGTTCCCGGTCAGCACGTCCAGCCAGCCACGAGCCGCCGTCGCGAGTACCGCGAAGTACGGGTGCCCGTCCGCCATCGCGGCCAGCGCGGCGACTTCAGGCTCGGCCGCGTCCAGGTGTTCGCTGACGATCGCCGCATACATCCGGTTCCACCGCAGGGTCGCCTCCCACAGCGGCGGATTGCCGAGCTGTTTGAGCAGCACCTCCGCCTCGGCCAGGTGCGGGGCCAGCCGGTCCTGCTCGCCGAGCCGGGCGGCGGCCACCGCGAGTTCTCCCAGCGGCAGCAGGGAAAACAGGTCGGCGGGCTGCCGCACGGCCGCCTCCCTGGCCTGTTCCCAGGCATCCCGCAGCGCGCCGAGATCGCTTTCCCGGCGGGCGATCCCGACCCGCAACGCGGAGGCCACCAGTGCGTCGCGCGGCTCCAGCTCCGCCGGCTCCCCGCCCGCTTCCGCGAGCTTCCCCCGGGCGGCGTCGGTGTCACCGCGCAGCATCGCGCCCCAGGCCTGCAACAACCGATGGCGGCGCAGCGCGAGGGTGCCGCCCATGTTCGCGCCGATCGCGCGTTCCAGCACCGCGTCGGCGACGACGAACTCCCCGCTGTGCAGCGCCACCAAGGCGGCCAACGCGGCCGGGGTGTCGGGCAGCAGTTCGGCGCTGCCCACGGGTTCCAGCATCGACGACGCGCGGGTCAGGGTGGCCAGTGCGCTGGCGGCCCCCTGGGTCACCGACTGGTGCACGCCCTGCGCCATCTGCGCGGCGGCGCTGGTGGCCAGCACCGGTGGCCCGCTGCGCCGGTGATCGGCCAGCAGCCGCTGCGCCTCGGTCAGCTGACCGGTGCCGATCAGGCCGATCACCGCGAACGCCGTCCCCGAGGCCGATCCGGACCACCGGTACAACTCGGCACTCGCCCCGAGCAGGCCGCGGTGCGCCAGGACGGTGCCGGCGACATTGGCCGCATGGGCCCGATCCGCCTCGTCCGCGCCGGCCACCACACCGTCCGCCAGCCGCAGCGCGGTGTCGAAGTCGCCGAACAGGCTGGCCGCCTGCGCGCGGCGGCCGGCCAGCGCGGAAGCGGGCGCACCGGCGGCGATCGCGGCGGAATAGAGTTCGGCGGCCAGCTTCGGCGACTCGGCGAGCGCCTCGTCCCCCGCCGCCTCGAACGCCGCCGCGATGCTCCGGCCGCCCGCGCCCGTACCGAGCAGGGGCCGCACCAGCGCGAGCACCGGCCCGCCCCGCTCCCGCTGCGCCTCGATCAGCTGTCGCTGCACGGAAAGTCTGCGCTCCGCCGGGCTGAGCGTGGTGATGGCCCGCTGCGCGAGCGGCAGCAGCGCGCCACCGCGGTCGAGCATCCCGGTCGCGCGGGCGCCGTCCATCAGGCCCCAGGCGACGTCCACGTCGAAGCCGAGCAACGCGGTCACCACCTCGGTGTGCAGATCGGGTGCGCCCGCCTTGCCGAGCAACAGCCGGTGCACCCCGGGATCGAGCCGGTCGAGTTCGGGATAGAACTGCGCGATCGCCGCCGACGGCACCTGAAACGGGGCCTTGAGCCGGGTTCCGCGATGCGCCTCGCGCAGCGCGCGCAGGATCCGGTCGACGTAGCGCGGGACGCCACCGGTCTGCTCGTCCACCAGATCGACCAGACCGGCCGGCGGCCCGCCATCGGGCAGGACCTCGGCGAGCAGCGCGGCGGCCTGCTGGGCGATGCCCGCGCGGTCCAACGGCCGAAGCAACAGGACCGGACGGCCACGCTCCAGAATTCCGCTCAGTTCGGCCAAAGCGGGCGATCGCGGCCATGGCCGGTAGGCGACGATCAGCCGGATCCGCTCGTCCGCCGCCAGTTCCCCCAACCGTTCCAGCTGGCCGCCGGGCAGTCGATGGGCGTCGTCGACCAGGATCGCGGCCTGCCGACACCGGGCCGGGTCGGCCAGCGCCTCCTGCGGGCTCAGTACCGGCACGCCGGCGCCGGCGAAGATCCGGCCGACCTCCCCCAGCAGTGCGCTCTTGCCGTAGCCGCCGGGAGCGCGGATCGCGGCACGCACCGGGGCGAGCGGATCGGCCGCGACGGTACCGGTCAGGTCACGGGCTTCATCACCGGTGATGAGCCCCTTAATGGTTTTCGACTGGCTCAAGGGCGGTCCTCGGGTTTCGGTCGTCCTCCAGGGTTAGGGACCGGGGGTGCGGACGGCGGAATCCGGTGCCGTGCTTTCCGGCTTCGGCGCCGCGGGCTGCGTGGTGAGCGGAACACCGCCGGCCGGCTGCTCGCTCGGTGTCGAGTGCAGCGGATTGCCGAAAATGAACCACGCCACCAGGGCAACCACCAGGACAATCCCCCCAACCGCCCCACCGCCGAGAGCGATGCGCTTCCACATCGGCTGTTCGCTCACGGGCTCATGATCGATGTCGAATGGTAGCGGGCTGAGTTCCTGCGGCGGTTTCGGCGGCATGTCCTCGGCGACTTCGTCGAGATCGGGAAGGGCCTGCGGGGCCTGTCCCGGGGAACTCCCGGGAAAGAGCACGATGGTCTCGTCACCGGTGGCCTCGCCGCGCGACCGCGGCACCACCGCGGCACCCGGTTCCGCGCCGAGGAGAGCGAGTCCCCGTCCGGCCCGGCCCGGTTCGGCGCCCGCGCGCGTCAGTTCCCGTCGTGGCGCGGGCGGGAGGCTCACCGCGTCCGGCCGCACCACGTGCAGTGCCGCGACGGCCGCGCCCCTGGCCATGGTCGCCTTCGGGTTGGCGGCGACCGCGGCCGAGCAGTGCAGTTCGGTGGCGATCACCTGCCGCACCAAGGGAACCTGCGCCGAACCGCCCACCAGCAGGACCGCGCCGAGCTGCCAGGGATGGACTCCGGCGGCGCGCAGGGCGCGGCGGATCAGCTCGACGCCCTCCAACGCGGCCGGCCGCACCCGGTCCTCCAGTTGCTCACGGGTCATGCCGACCGTCGTGCGCACGTGGGGCAGCGAGACCGGGATGACCGCTTCGGGATTGGCCAGCAAGGTCTCCACCGCCGCGGTGCACTCCCGGCGCAGCGCGAGCGCGGCCTGCCAGGCGCCCGGCTGGGCCAGGTCGAGCTGGTCCAGTCCGCTGCCGAGCGCGGACCGGACCTGGGCGAGCACGGCCTCGCCGGGATCGCCGCCCACCGCCGGCTCGGCCCGCTCCGGCCGGGCCAGTGGCTCGAACCCGGTCCGGCTCGAACGCCGCAGCACCGCCGCCCGGTAGGCGGAACTGCCGAGATCACAGACCAGGATCTTCTCGCCGAGGTCGACCCGGCGTTCGGCGGCGTAGTCGAGCGCGGCCGCGGTCAGCTCGGGCACCAGCGTTATCCCGCCCAGGCCGAACTGCTCCAGCGCCGACCGCAGCACGGTCAGCTGATAGCGGGTCCACTCGGCAGGCTGCGTGACCGCGACGTGTTCGGGCTCCTCGCCGGCCTCGTGGGCCGCCTGGTCGATGATCCAGGAGATCGCCGTGGCGAGCAGTTCCCCTGCCGGGTAGGCGTTGCCGCCCAGGATGAACGGGACCTGGTCGCCGATGCGCTGGGCGAAACCGCGGGCCACCCAGTCCCGTTCCGCCGGGCCGCCGTCTTCGACCGCCTCGCCGACCAGTACCGAGCCGTCCGGGTCGACGTGCAGTACCGACGGCACGGCATCCCCGACGGCGCCCAGCACCAGGCTCTCGCCCGCACCCGAACGGTGCGTATGCCGGATGGCGGCCTTGATGTAGCTCGAGCCGATGTCGATGCCCAGCACGTACGGCATGCGGTCTGTGTCCTCCACTGGCTGCCCGTCAGCTGCGGTGAGCGACTACTCAACCACCCGGGGCTCACCCGGGCGCAAGGGCGTCTCCGACGTCCTGATTCATATATCGCGACCAAAGTCCACCCCCCGTAACCGAACCGTATCCCTAGTATCCCTAGTCGGCGAAGCCCCCCGATCCCTAGTGCCATCACTCGAAGACTCGGCGTGATCCCCGATGGCACCCCGGCGCCGCGGCCCTACCGTTGCTCGAAGCCAGGAAAGAATCCTGGCCTTGTCCCAAATGCCCATTTAGCGGCTATTCCAGGAGAAAACAACTATGGGCCCGGTGCAGACGCTGCACGAATTCGCACTGAACCTCCTCAGCGACCCGCAGGCTTTGACGGCCTTCAACGCAGACCCGCAGGGTGTGTTGAACGCTGCCGGCCTCGGCGACGTGAACGCGGCCGACGTGCACGAGATCATTCCGCTGGTCATGGACACCGCCCCGGCCACCGTGACCGAGGGCCTGGGCTCCTTCGCGGCCGCTGGCGACACCGCCGGCACGCTCGACACCACCGTCTCCGCAGTCCAGGAAGCGGCCTCCCCGCTGGTGCTCGGCGTGTCCCAGACCGCCGCCGGCGTCCTGGGCGGCCTGCCCAACCTGAGCGGTGTGTTCGGCACCGTCAGCGACATCGCCGAAGAGACCGGCCTGTCCAACACCACGCAGGGTGTGCTCAACACCGCCACCAACGTCGTGGACGGCGTGACCGCCAGCCTCGACAGCGTGCCGGTCGTCGGACCGCTGCTCGACTCGGGCGACATCGACCTGCACAACACCGTCGCGGCCGTGGACGCGCACCTGTTCGACGGCCAGCTCGTCGGCAGCGCGGTCGACGCGCTCACCAACCACCTCGGCGACGCCCTCCTCCCGGCCACCCTGGTCGACGAGGTCAGCGGACTGCCGGGCGTCGGCGGCCCGCTGGGCGACCTGACCGAGCAGGTCCGCGAGAACGTCGGCGGCGTGCTCGGCACCGTCAACGAGGCCGTCGGCTCCACCCCGGTGGGTGTGTCGAGCGGCCCCGGGCTGGTCGACGACCTGCTCGGCGGCGGCCAGACCGACGTAACGGACACCACCGCCGGCCCGCAGGCGACCGTCGCCAGCGTCGTGAGCGAGGTCACCGGTGCCACCCAGGGCCTGCCGCTGGTCGGCGGCGTGGCCGACGCCACCGCGGGCGCGCTGGGCAACCTGCCCGACCTCAGCGGTGTGTTCGGCGCGGTCAGCGACGTGGCCGACGAGACCGGCCTCAACACCACCACCGAGGACACGCTCCACACCGTGTCCAACGTCGTGGACGGCGTGACCGCCAGCCTCGACAGCGTGCCGGTCGTCGGACCGCTGCTCGACGCGGGCGACATCGACCTGCACAACACGGTGTCCGCCATCGGTGACCACGTGTTCGACGGCAAGCTCGTCGGCGCGTCGGTCGACGCCCTCACCAACCACCTCGGCGACGCCCTCCTCCCGGGCGCCCTCGTCGAGCAGGTCAGCGAACTGCCCGTCGTCGGCACCGCGCTGGGCGGCACCGTCAGCGACGTCCGCTACGAGGGTGGTGCCGTGCTCGGCACCGTCAACGAGGCCATCGGCTCGACCCCGGTGGGCGAGCTGAGCGGCCAGGCGCTGGCCGCCGCGTTCACCGCCAACGGCGAGCTGAACAGCCTGACCGGCCCGATCACCGACAACATCGGCAACCTGCCGCTGGTCGGCGGCGTCGCCGGCGATCTGGTCAACACGGTCAACGGCACGCTCTCCGGCACGGAGAACGGCTTCGGCTCGGCCGGTGACGTGTCCTGCACGCTGGACCACGCCGTCGCCGCCGTTCCCGCCCTGCCGGCTCTTCCGGGATCGCCGGCGATCCCGGCGCTGCCCGCCGTCCCGGCTCTGCCGAACGTGCCGGCCGTCGGTGCCGCGGTCGACTCGGTGACCCACACCGTCACCTCCGTCACCGCGAACGTGCCGGTCGTGAACTCCGTGGTGAACACCACGCTGAACACGGTCAGCGAGACCACGAGCCACACCGACGTGGTCAGCCACCTCACGGACACCAGCTCCGTGCTGAACAGCGTGGACAGCCACCTCGGCGACCTCAACATCGGCAACGTCACCAACGGCGTGGACCTGCACGGTGTCGACGCGCTGCCGACCGACGACATCCACCTGCTCGGCCACTGATGAGCCGCGCGGAGTAGGCCTTCGCCAGGGCGAGCGCCCACTCTCCGGATAAGCCGCAGGTCCGGGCCTTTCCACGGAAAGGTCCGGACCTGCTGTCGTGTCCGCTTGCCGGCCCCGCCACAATCGGGAGGGTGACGACACCCGCCTGGCTCGACGTGATGGACGAAGCGCTTCGTGAAAGCGCTTCCGGCCGTCCCGATCTTGCGCACCGCCTTGCGCTGCTCCGGACCCGGCTGCTCCAGCCCACCGTGCGCGTGCTGGTGGTCGGCGGGGCGAAGGAAGGCAAGAGCCAGCTGGTCAACGCGGTGATCAACGCGCCGATCTGCCCGGTGGCCGATCACGTCACCACGGTGCTGCCCACCGTCCTGCGCTATGCCGAGTCACCGCAGGCCGAACTGCTCAAGCCGCGTGATCCGGTGGGCGCCGGGCCCAGCATCGGCGCGGGCGAACTGGCCGAGCGGGTGCCCATCCCGGTGGACCGCTTCGCCGCCGAAATCACCGCGCTGGCACGCACCAGCCGCGACCGGGAACTGATCCGCGCCGAGGTCGGGCTGCCCCGGACCCTGCTCGCCCAGGGACTGGTGCTGGTGGACTGCCCGAGCATCGACCACATCAGCCCCGCCCAGGCACGGGAGGCCTTCGCCGAGGTCGACGTCGTGCTCCTGGTGTCCGACGCGATCCACGCGTTCACCTCGACCGAGCTGGACTTCCTCCAGGAGGCGGCCCGGTCCTGCGCCAACGTCGCCAGCGTGCGGACGAAAACCGATCTTTCCGGACAATGGCGGCGGGTCGTGCGGTCCGACGGCGAGACGCTGGCCAAACTCGCCCACGGCATCGGGGTGTTCGCCGCCTCCTCCACGCTGCGCCTGCAGGCGGCGCGCGCCAACAACCAGCAGCTCAACCAGGAATCCGGATTCCCGCAGCTGCTCACCTACCTGCAACGCCTTGTCGCGCAACGCACCGACGGCATCGCCCGCCAGGCGGCGGCCCGCGCGGTGATCGCCGTGATCGACCAGATCCTCCCGGTCGAGCGGGCCCGGCTGATGCTGCAAGCGCCCCCCGACGAAGCACCCTCCATGCGGCAGCTCCAGGTCGCCCAGCGCCGGGCCGAGCAGTTGCGGCGCCGCTCGAACCGGTGGCAACACGAGCTTTCCGACGGGATGGCGGACCTGATCTCCGATGTGGATCACGACCTGCGCGAGCGGACCCGCGGCATCCTGCGGGAGTCGGAGCGGACCTTCAACCGGACCGATCCGATCAAGGTGTGGGACTCCTTCGCCGAGTGGCTGGTGGAAAACCTGTCCGAGGCGGTGCTGAGCAACTTCAGCTGGGCGGCCGCCCGGACCCGCTGGCTGGCCCGGCACGTCGCCGGGTTCTTCACCGACGCGAGCGGCGGGGAACTCCCCGAACTCGACCTCGCGCTGCCCTCGGACGTGGAGGATCGGCTGGCGGATCTGGAAAAGCCCGAGATCGAACCGATCCGGGTCGGCCACAAGATCGTCACCGGGCTGCGCGGTTCCTACAGTGGTGTATTGATGTTCGGCATGTTGAGTGGTTTCACCGGGCTGCCGATGATCAACCCCATCTCGCTGGGGGCGGGCGCGTTCCTGGGCACGCGATCCATCCGGGAGGACCGGGACGCCCAGCTCAAACGGCGCCAGGCCACCGCGAAGACCGCGGCACAGCGTCATGTCGAGGAAGTCGTGTTCCAAAGCAGCAAGTACAGCCGTGACGCGCTGCGCCAGGTGCAGCGCACCCTGCGCAACCATTTCACCACGCTGGCCGAGGAACTCCAGGACGCGGCGGCCGAATCGATCACCACCGCGACCCGGGCGGCCCAACGCGAAGCCGTCGAACGGGACCGGCACGACCGGGGGATCGCCGGTCAGATGGAGCGGCTGATGTTGTTGCGCCGGCGCGCCGAGTCGCTGCTGTCGACCCCGGTCATCGCCGCGTGACGGTAGAACGGGTTCCGCCGCCGGGCGCGGGCGTACACGGTATGGCGCAGGCCGCGCTGCGCAAGGCATTGTCGCTGTACCAGGGAAATCCGCGTGCCTCGGCGTGGCTGCACCAACATCTGCAACGCCTGGACGAACCGCTGCGGGTCGCGGTGGCGGGCGGTCGGGGATCGGGCAAGTCGACGCTGCTCAACGCGCTCGTCGGCCAGGAGGTGGCGGCGACCGGCGACGAACCGGGAACCCAGGTCGCGACCTGGTACACCGACGGCCCCAACCCGCGGGCGGCCGCGTACGCACCGAACCGGCCGGCGGTGGAACTTCAGGTGTTCCCCCCGGGCGCGGGGACGGACATGGTCGACCGGTCCGCGGTGCCGGAGGACGCCGACCGGGTCGTCGTCGAATGGCCGTCGCGGAGCCTGCGCGGACTCGCGCTGATCGACACCCCCGGCCTGGACACGCTGACCGCGGAAGACCCGGCGTGGCCCCCGCTCATGCGCACGGTCGCCGAAGTGGACGCGGTCGTCTACCTGACCGGACGGCCCCAGCAGGGCGATATCCGGCTTCTGGAGGCATTGCACAGCTCGCCGATGGCGAGTGCCGCCCCGGTCAGCACGGTGGTCGTGCTTTCGCGCGCCGACGAGCTCGGGACCGGCGGGGTCGACGCGATGGCCACCGCCCGGCAGATCGCGCGGCAACAGCTGCGCGAGTCGGCGATGTCGCCGCTGAGCCAGCACATCATTCCGGTCGCCGGACTGGTCGCCCAGGGGGCGCGGATCTTCCGCGACGCGGACTTCGCCGCGCTGGCCGGGTTGGCGAGCGTGGCGCAGAACGAACTCGCCGCGATGCTGCTCTCCGCCGACCGGCTGATCGCCGCCGAGTTCGCGCCGACCGTGTCCAAGGAGGCCCGAACGCAGGTGCTGGACCGGTTCGGCCTGTTCGGCATCCGCCTGGCGACCACGTTGATGCGGCGTGGCTTCGACACGATGGCGACGCTGTCCGCGGAACTCGTTCAGCGCAGCGGGCTGGCCGATCTGCGGGAAACGATCAGCCAGCTCTTCGCCGACCGGCGGGAGGTGCTCAAGGCGCGGTCGGCGCTGCTGGGCCTGGAAGCTCTGCTACGGGCCGACCCGCAACCGAACGCGCAGGAACTTTTCCTTGACATGCAGCACATCCTGGCCAACGCGCACGAGTTCCGGGAACTGCGGCTGCTCGCCGCGCTGCGCACCGACCGGTCCGGCCTACCGGCCGACCTGGTCGAGGAGGCCGCCCAGCTGGCCGGCGGACACGGCACCGGGCCGGTCGAGCGGCTCGGCGGCGCGACCACCCAGGAGGAACTGCTCGAGGTCGCCGGCGGTGCGCTCGAACAATGGCGCTATCACGCCGAAAACCCGCTCGCCACCCGCTCCGCGCAGCAGGCGGCACAGGTCGTGGTACGCAGCTGCGAGGGCCTGATCATCGACCTGGCCCCCACCTCCCGCCACTGACCCACCCACCCGACCCGCGCCCGCACCACCGCACACCAGACCCCAACAACCGAACCAGAAACCCCAACAACCGGACGGGAGACCTCAACAACCGGACAGGAGAACACGGCAACCGGACGGGAGAACACGGCGACGGGAACAGGGGACACGCGCGGGGTACCCCGGACACGCCACCCCGGCCGTGTCCCCTCTTCCGGTCGCCGTGTCTCCTCCTCCCGACGCCGTGTCCCCTCTTCCGGTCGGTGAGTTCTCTCGTGCGGGCGGGGCGGTCGAGGGTGCGAGTGGGGTGGTCGAGGGTGGGTGGGGTGAGCGGGCGGGGGGAAAGGCGTCGGAGAGCTCAGCGGTGTGAGCGATCGCGCCCGTCTCACATCAGCGCGAGCCTGGTGAACGGGCCGACCGCGACGAGATCCCGCTCGATGGCATCCGCCGCGCTGCGCATCGGGGGCAGGACGTCGGTGACGCACGCCGCGGCGCTGCGCCGGTCGGAGTGCATGGCGACGTTCAGCGCGGCCAGTATCCGGCCGTCGTGGCCGCGGATCGGTACCCCGATCGAGCGGAGACCTTCCTCGAGTTCCTCGTCCACGAGCGCGTACCCGGCATCGTGGACCTGATCGAGGATGGCGAGCAGGTCCTGGATGTCGGTGACGGTGCACGGGGTCAGGCGTTTCGGCCTGGCCGCGCGCAGTGCCGCGGCGCGGTGATCGGCGGAAAGCGCGGCGAGCAGGACCCGTCCCATCGCGGTCGCGAAGGCGGGCAGCCGGGTGCCGAGGTGGATCTCGACGGTCGTCAGGCGCGCCGCGGTCGCCGACCGGGCTCCGTAGATGATCTCGGTGTCGTCGTGCAGCACGGCCAGTGACGCCGAATCGCCGACGCGTGCGGAAAGCGCTTCCAGGTGCGGCATCGCGATCTGCGCCAGGGTCCGGCGCGCCAGGACGGGAAAGCCCAGTGACAGGACGGCGGGTTTCAGCCGGTAGCGCCCGTCCTGCTGCTGCGCCAGGTAACCCAGGTGCGCCAAGGTGATCAGGGCCCGGCGTGCGGTGGCTCGGGGCAGACCGGTGGCCCGTGCCGCGTCGGCGACGCTGAGCCGTGGCCGGGCCTCGCCGAAGGCGGTGAACATGCGCAGACCGCGGGCCAGGGACTCGACGAACCCTGGGCCCGGACCGGCGTTGCGGCCGTCGGCACCCTCGGCCGCCGGGGCCACCGGCGTGGTCGCGAGCACTTCTTCCATGCGGCGCACGGATTCCGTGACGGTGGGCAGGACCGCCCGGGCGAGCTCGGCGGCACTGGCGTGACGACTGGTGAAGCTCAGCACGCTGACCGTGCAGGCCGTCGTTCCGCCTGATCCGCGCACCGGGATCGCCACGGCGATCAGACCGGGCTCCAACCACTCGTCGTCGAGGGCCACACCGTGGGTGCGCGCCTGTTCGGCGCGCCGGTGGAGCTCGTCGGCGCAGCCGCGCACGCCCTCCGGCCCGCGGGAACAGGGATGCCTCCTCCGGTAGCGCTCCCACCGATCAGCGTCCCAGGTGGCCGCGAACAGCGCGCCGACCGCGCAGCGGTCGATCGGCAGGCGGTCGCCCACGTGGCAGGAGATCATCAGCTTGCGGGGTCGCAGGGCCTTGTGGACGAGATGGGCACCGTCGTCGTCGGCGATCGTGATGGTCACCGCCTCGTCCAGCCGCTCGGCGAGATCCTCGGCAAGCGGCCCCAGCAGCGCCGGAATCCGCACCGAGCGCAGGTAGGCGTTGCCCAGTTCCATCAGTGGCGGCGCGAGCGCGACCTGCCGGTGCTGGAAGCGCACGTAGCCCAGTGTCCCGAGCGTGGCGAGAATCCGGTCGAGGCTGGCGCGCGCCAGGCCGACCTCGCGGGAAAGCTCCTGCAGGGGCTGGGCGCCGCCCGCCTCGGACAGCGCGCGGATGACGGCGATCCCGCGCATCAACGGGCCGACGGCTTCCCGCGGTGCTGCCTCGGGAAGCCCCGGTCCAGCGGGTGCGGTGGTCCCCGCGACGGGGTCGGTCGACATGCCCATCCTCTCAGCGTTCCTGCGACCAAAGGTAGTCGGCGCAGTCCACCCGGCCCGCTGTGCTGGCCGGCGTGCCCGGCCGGACCAGACCTTTCCGAGTTCGGCCGGATGATCCCTTGCGGGGCTTCGCACGGGCCGGTACGGTCTGAACGCTCGTACTGCGAAAATTATTTCGTCTGACGCACGCGATGGGGCGGCCGGGTCCGCCCCGCATCGACGCTCTGGGGATGCCATGACGGGGACGCCGTGCACCGGCCGCGGACCTCGCCGGCACGGCCACACCCGGCGAGACACACCCGATCCCGGCTGGTCCCGCCTGATCCCGACCGATCCCGCACCGCGACTCTCGCCCGTTTCCCGGGGCGAGCCCGTCCTCCTGGACGCAAGGAAGGATTGTGATGAACTCACCCACTCGGCAACGACGCCGACGGAACACCCTCCTGGGCGTGTTCGCCGCGCTCGTGCTCGTCGCCGGTCTCGGCACGGCCAGCGCGTTCGCGGTGGCTCCGTCATCGGTGTCCGCGGCGGGCATAGCGCCGGCATTGACCTGCGCCCAGGTGACCCAGATCGATCTCGGCGCGCTGTCCGGCGCCGCCACCGAGATCACCTCGGCCACCCCGCTCGCGGCCGCCGCCAACCCGCAGGGCAAGTGGGACGCCTGTGATGTGAAGGGCCTCATCGCGCCGCAGATCCAGTTCGAACTCCTCCTGCCGACCTCGACCTGGCAAGGCGACTACCTGCAGGACGGCTGTGGCGGCTACTGCGGCAACGTCGCCATCTCCACCGCGGCCGCGACGGGGTGCGCTCCCCTGACCAACGGCGCCTTCGCCGTCGCCAGCGACAACGAGGGCCACTTCGGTGGCGGCGCGTTCTCCGCGTCCTTCGGCGCCGACCCGACGCTGCGCGCCAGCTTCGGTTACCAGTCGGAACACCAGCTGGCGCTGGCCGCGAAGGCGATCATCGCGAAGTTCTACGGCACCGGCGCCACGCACGCCTATTTCGACGGCTGTTCCCAGGGCGGCCATGAGGGGCTCACCGAGGCACAGCGTTACCCGCACGATTTCGACGGCATCATCGCGGGTTCCCCGGCCTCGATCATGACCGAGCTCAACGTGTTCTATCAGGGCTGGAACGCACAGGCGAACACCGCCGCCGACGGTTCGCCGATCCTCACCGTCGCCGACCTGGCCCCGTTGCACAACGCGGTCGTCGACGCCTGCGACGCCGAGGACGGCACGAAGGACGGCCTGATCTCCGATCCCGTCGGCTGCCACTTCGACCCCGGGACCATCGCCTGTGACGGCCGCGCCTCCACCGCGTCCGATTTCTGCCTCACACCGTCTCAAGTGGACACTGTCCGGAAGCTTTACGAGGGACCGCGGGACGCGCAGGGCGCTTTGCTCTACCCCGGGTGGCAAACCCCGGGATCGGAGCTGAACTGGGCGGGCTGGCTCGTTCCGGCCGGTGCGGGTACCCCCTCCGTCGACCAGAACGTCGCGCAGGAAACGTTGCGGTACATGGTCAATCCCGGAGTGGACGGCTCCGCCACCTTCTCCGACGTCAAGTTCACCGCGGCGGAGTTCCAGCGGCTGACGCAGGCCAACGACGGCATGTACGACGCGATCGATCCGGACCTGTCCGCGTTCGAGGCCGCGGGCGGGAAGCTGATCCTGTGGGCGGGCTGGGCCGATCCGGCGATCTCTCCGATCGGTACGGTCGCCTATTACCAGGCCGTGCAGAACGCACTGGGCGGCGCGGCGGCGACCAGCCAGTTCGCCCGGTTGTTCATGCTTCCCGGCGTTTCGCACTGCGGCGGCGGGCAGGGGCCGGACTCCTTCGACGCGCTGACCGCGATCACGAACTGGGTGGGCAAGGGGCAGGCTCCCACCAGTCTGCTCACCTCGACCGTCGACACCAGCGGTAAGACCACCGCGACCCGGCCGGTCTACCCGTATCCGGCGATGGCGGTGGACACCACCGGCGGTCCCACCGACCAGGCCGGCAGCTACACCGCCCGGCCGGGCACCCCGCTCGGCCCGCTGACCTGGCTCGGCTCGTTCCGCTCCGGCTACGAAACGGTCAGCGGCTGGGTCGACGGCCAGTGGGTCACGCGTCCCGGCAAGAGCTGACCGCACCGCGCCCCCTACGACCCCTACGGCCCCTAGCCCGTCCCGGCACGGCAACGGCCGGGACGGGCGGGCGGGCCCCTTCGACTTATCGGTTGTCGCACCGAGGAAAACCGGGGAACACACATGTCATCACACGAAGAAACCGTGAGCCCACCACCGAGAACGCGGTCCGGCGCCGCCGGTGACGAGTCGAAACTGACGACCGGAACGCTGATCGCCGCTTGCTTCGCCGTGACACTGGCCCAGATCGGCCTCGCCATCCCGGCGACGCTGAACGGCCTGTTCCAGCAGAACCTGCATCCGATCGGGTCACAGCTGACCTGGATCTCCGACGCCTTCCTGCTGCCCGTGGCCGCGCTGGAACTCAGCTTCGGTGTGCTGGGCGACCTGTTCGGCCGCAAGCGTCTCCTCGTGGCCGGCGCCGTGCTGCTCACCGCCGGCGAACTGGTCGGTTCCGCCTCGTCGGGCATCTACCTGCTCTGGGCCGGGCAGGCGTTGGCCGGGCTCGGCGCGGCGGCGTTGTTCCCGACGTCGCTGGCCATGCTGGCCGCCGGGACACACACCCCGAAGGAACGCGCTCGCAGCATCGCGCTGTGGGCGGGATGCCTGTCCGCGGGCGGCTTCCTGGCGCCGGTTCTCGGCGGAATCACCGGAAGCTACGGATCCTGGCGATGGTCGCTGATCGTGGTCGGTCTGCTCGGCGCGGTGTGCATCGTGCTCAGCGCCGCGCTCGCGAAGAACTCCAGCGCGCCGGAGGGCCGCTCGCTCGACTGGGCGGGCCAGGCGACGCTCGCGATCGGCCTGATCGCCCTGCTGTACTCGGTCATCCAGGGTCCGGCCGACGGCTGGGGCGCGCCCGCGGTGATCATCGGCTTCGTGCTCGCGATCGTCTTCGTCGGACTGTTCCTGGTCGCCGAGGTGCGAGCCGAATCGCCCTTGCTGCGGCTCGACCTGTTCCGCAACCGCGGTTTCGCCATCGCCTCCGCGGTCGCGGTGATCGGCATGTTCGCCTTTCTGGGCACCGCGTATGCCACGAGTATCCGATTAGGACCGATCCAGCACCAGAGCCCGCTGCGTACCTCGATCCCGTTCCTGCTGTTGCAGGGGCCCGCGTTCGTGCTGATCCCCCTCACCTCGTGGCTGCTGGAACGGGTCAATCCCCGGTGGCTGCTCGGTTCCGGTCTCGTGATCATGGCGATCGGGCAGTTCGCCGCGTCGACGATGCCGATTTCCGACACCACCCTGACCTCGCTGGTGGTCCCCATCGGACTGGTCGGCGTCGGGTTCGCGCTCACCGTCGCCTCCATCACCGCGACCGCCGTCAACACGGTGCCCATCCGGCTCGCCGGCATGGCCAGCGCGACGACGAGTCTGTTGCGGGACATCGGCTTCACCCTCGGTCCCGCCGTCATCGGTGCGGTCGCGCTCGGACAGGCGGCCACGCGATTCAGCGCGGCGCTACCGGGCGCCGGTCTGCCCGCCGGGCAGCTGGCCGCGGCCCAGCAGGCGGCACAGGCCGGCGGACCGCTTGCGGTGAACGGAATCGAGCCGGGCGAACCGGGGTCGGCCGCGCACCAGCTCGCATTCGACACGCTGGGCCACGGCTACGCACTGGGCTACATCGTCTGCGGCGCGGCATCGCTGATTGCCGCGATCGTGACGGTGGTCGCGCTGCGCGGCGACCGATCCAGCGGCCGATCCGGCGGCCGCTGAGCGCTCGGGTTCAGGGGTGCATCCTGGCGCCCTTGAGCACCTTGTCCACGGCGTTGCGCGGCCCGTGTACGGCGAGGCCGACGAGATCGAGTTGAGCACGGCGCACCGCGCGCACGGCCGCCCGGTTGTCCCGGTCGTTGGCGGTGGTGAACAGATCGGAGGTGAAGACCGACAGCGCCATCCCCCGGCTGGTTGCCCGGGAATGCGCGGAGACCAGGATCTCCTTGGCGCCGGCGAAGACCAGGACCGGCTGGCGGAGCATCGGCAGGTACCGGGTCCCGTCGGCGTCCTCGTACGGTTCGCCGATCAGCTCGGGGCCGGCCGCGGCGATGCCGCTGACCAGGAACGCGGTGACGTTGAGCCGCTGCCAGCCGATCAGGTCGTCCCGGAGCAGCACGGCGATCTTGGTGTCGAAACGCGGGGGTGTGTCGTCGGATTCCACGCACCCGACACTGCCCCGGATCCGCCGCGCCGTCTTGTACGTTTCTAGCGTGGTCAGCAAGCCCGCGGTCCGCGCGTGGCGTCCCGGCCTGCCCGGTGTCGCCGAGGTCCTGCACGCCCATTACCGGCAGCACGCCTATCCCCCGCACACCCATTCCTCGTGGACCCTGCTGATCCTCGACGACGGCGTCGTGCGGTTCGATCTGGAACGGCACGAACACGGCACCCTCGGTTCGCAGGTCGTCCTGCTGCCACCGCACGTTCCCCATGACGGCCGAGCGGCGAGCCCTCAGGGGTTCCGCAAGCGGGTGCTCTACCTGGACGAACCGGTGCTCGACCCGAACCTGATCGGCGTCGCGGCCGATCGGCCGAACCTGCCGGACCCGGTGCTGTGGGACCGGATCAGCAGGCTGCACACCGTGCTGGCCCGGCCCGGTGACGATCTCGAGACGCAGAGCCGGCTGGCCCTGATCGTCGAGCGCGTCGGCGATCACCTGCGCCGTGGCCGCACCCGGCCGCGGCCGGGACCCGACCGCGGGCTGGCCGACCAGCTCCGCGAGCTGCTGGACGCGCGCGTGGTCCCCGGACTTCCCCTGGACGAGGCCGCGCGCCTGCTCCACGCGCACCCGGTCCACCTGATCCGCTCGTTCACGCGGCGGTTCTCCCTGCCGCCCCACCGGTACCTGACCGGGCGACGGGTGGACCTGGCCCGGCAGTTGCTGCTGTCGGGGCGTCCGCCCGCCGACGTGGCCACCGCCGTGGGCTTCCACGACCAGTCGCACCTGACCCGGCATTTCCGGCGCATGCTCGGCGTGAGCCCGGCCCACTACGCGAAGAACCGGCGATAGTCAGCGAAGTTGATCAAGACCACACCGCACGCGGCGGACACCAAGATCACCTTTGGCTAGGATCCACCGCCTCCCACCCTGACCGTCGCACGCGCGCTCCGTGCACGCGCGGCTTCGCCGCGGCACCGTTGTGGCCACGGACCGCCCCGGCCGGCGCGAAGCGGATTCTGCGTTCCAGCGGATTCGCGTCTAAAGTGGAGTGCATGTCCGGCGCCGTGCTCGTTGCCGTCGACGAAGATGCGGATGTACTGCGCGACGTCGAGCGGGAACTGCGCGAACGCTACGCGCGCCATTATCGTGTCCTGTGCCTGAAATCGGCGCACGAAGCGCTGGCCCGTCTCGAAGATCTCGCCGCGGCCGGGGAAGAGGTCGCACTGGTCCTTTCCGGACAGTGGCTGTCCGGGATGACCGGAAGCGAACTGCTGGATCGCCTCCGCCGCCTTCATCCGCACGCGAAGCGCGGGCTGGTGATCGCGTGGGGTGAGTGGGGCGACCGGGCGACCGGCGAAGCGATCTTCGATTCGATCGCTCGTGGACAGATCGACCACTATGTACTCAGGCCGTCGGCGTCCCCGGACGAACTGTTCCATCAGGCGATCTCGGGTTTGCTGCTCGAATGGACGGAGGCACGGCAGACCTCGCCGTACACGATCTACATCGTCGGTGAATCCTGGTCCGGCCGGGCCTATGAACTGCGGCAGGTGCTCGGACGGTGCGCGATCCCGCACTCGTTCTTCCTGGCCGACTCGACCGAAGGGCGTGCCCGCCTCGCCAAGGCCGGGCAGGGCGTGAAACTGCCGATCGTCGTCTTCCCCGACGGCACCGTGCTGACCGATCCCACCGACGCCGAGATCGCGCTGGCATCGGGCTCACCGGTCAACCCGGAGCGCATGGAGTTCGACCTGGTGATCGTCGGAGCCGGGCCGGCCGGCCTGTCGGCGGCCATGTACGGCGCGTCGGAGGGTTTCAGCACGCTGGTCATCGACGAAGGCGGGCTCGGCGGCCAGGCGACCTCCAGTTCGCTGATTCGCAACTATCTCGGCTTTCCCCGGGGCGTCAGCGGTCGCCGCCTGGCTCAGCAGGCCTACGACCAGGCGTGGGTGTTCGGTGCGAAGTTCGCGTTCATGCAACGCGTGACCGATCTTCAGCGTGCGGACGACGAACTCTTCGTGACCCTGTCGGACGGCACCCGCGTGCGTTCGCGTGCGGTGCTTCTGGCGACGGGCGCGACCTATCACCGGCTCGGCGTGCCGGCGCTGGAGGCGCTGAGCGGTGCCGGCGTCTACTACGGCGGTCCGGCTTCCGAGGCACCGGCCATGTCCGGCCGCGACGTTTATGTTCTGGGGGGCGGAAACTCGGCCGGACAGGCCGCCCTGTACCTGGCTCGTTACGCCCGGAGCGTCACACTCGTGGTCCGCGCTCAATCACTGGGCGCGGGAATGTCGCATTATCTGACGCGCGAGGCGGAGGCGACCCCAGGACTGCGAATCCGGCTCTCGACCGAAATCGTCGGCGGTGGCGGCGACGGCTGGCTGGAACGCCTCGTACTTCGTGATCGCCGGACGGGAACCGACGAAACCGTCGACGCCGACGGACTCTTCATCATGATCGGCGCACGCCCGCACACCGACTGGCTCCCCCCGGAAGTCGATCGCGACGAGCGGGGATTCGTCCGCACCGGAACCGATCTGGCCGAGGGCACCTGGCCGATCGAGCGCGACCCGCTGCTCCTCGAAACCAGCATGCCCGGGGTTTTCGCGGCCGGCGACGCCCGGCACGGTTCGGTGAAACGCGTGGCGTCCGCGGTGGGAGAAGGCTCGGTCGCGATTCAACTGCTCCATCAACTGTTCGCGGTCAACGCCCTGCATCCACGCGGCCGCCCGCAGGAACCCGCGTCGGCGATCGGACCGTGACCTCGGCTCACCGTCCTCGCTCCGCCCTACTCCCCGAGCCTCTCGGTAAGTAATGTCGACGGCGTACGTTCTCGGGGTCGTTCTCGGGGCCGTCGCACTGGCGTCGATCGAGCGGACGGGCCTCGGGAAGGGAAGTGCGCACCGGGATGTTCCATGACCTGTCCCGGCACCAGCGGATCATCGCGGGCCGGCGATCCACTATGATGACCAGGCCCGGAGGCCCGGAGGCCCGGAGGCCCGGAGGCCCGGAGGCCCGGAGGCCCGGAGGCCCGGAGGCCCGGAGGCCCGGAGGCCCGGAGGCCCGGAGCTAGTTCCGGCGCGGTGCTCGGAGAGCACGTCCCCGACTCCCTATCGTGGTGTCGTGGTCACCGACCGAGGCGCCGCCCGTGAGTGATGGCAGTGCGGGCAGCGGCGCGGGCAGCAATGCGGGCAGCGGTGCCGACAGCGGTGACGAGGCCCGTTGGGGCACCTTCGACTGCGAGCGAACGGTCCTGTTCGTCGCCAGGACGGTGACCACCGCGATCCGCCTGCTCGAAGCCTGGGACCTGTTTCGCGCGGACTTCCGGGTGAAGGTCCTGTTCACGATCAACGACACCTCGCGCTTCAGCACCGGCGTCGCCGCGCTGTTGCGGGCAGCCGGAGTCGAACGCATCGTGCCGTGGCCGGACGTGCCGGAAACCGCGTGCGATCTCGCCGTCTCGGCGAGCGAAAACATCGACTTCCCGGCCATCGCCTGCCGCACCGTCGTGTTGCCGCACGGCTTGGGGTTCAACAAGTACGTGCCCGACGTCCGGGGCCGGGGCACTCGCCTCGCGGGCCTGCCGCCGGCCGACGCGTTACGCAGTGGACGTGTCGTCGTGGTGTTGTCCCACCCGGAGCAGGAACACCAACTGCGCGCGGCCTGCCCGGAGATCACCGGGCACACCGCCGTCACCGGGGACCCCGCCTACGACCGGCTGCTGGCGACCACCCCACTCCGCGGCCGCTACCGCCGGCTGTTCGGCACCGGGAACCGCCGGCTGATCCTGATCAGCTCGACCTGGCGGTCGGAGTCCCAGATCGGGCGCTGGCGGACGTTGCCGCGACAACTGCTGGCCGAGCTACCGGCGGACGAGTATCTCCTCGCCGCGGTGCTGCACCCGAACATCTGGGCGTGGTACGGCGCGCCCCAGGTGCGCACCTGGTTCGCCGACGCCATCGAGGCCGGTCTCGTGCTCGTGCCGCCGGACAAGGGGTGGCAGGCCGCGCTGGTGGCCGCTGATCAGGTGATCGGCGATCACGGGTCGATGAGCCTGCACGCCGCCGCGCTGGGAAAGCCCTTGCTGCTCGCCGCGTACGGCACCGAGATCGTGCCCGGCACCCCCATCGACGAGCTGGGACGCACCGCTGTCCGGCTCGATCCCGGCCATGGGCTGCGCGAACAGCTGGACAAGACCTTTGCCACGCACGATCCACACCGGTTCGACGAGATCACCGGACGGGTTTTCGCGCACGTCGACGACTCGACCCGGCGACTTCGCGACCTGCTGTACCGGGAACTCGGGTTGACCCCACCGCGAACGGATCCCCCGTTGCTCCGCGCCGCCGACCCGGACGTCGAGCCCCGGCCGGTCACCGCCTTCGATGTGCACACGGCCTTCACCGCTGCCACGACGATCACGATGGTCCGCTACCCCAGGGCCGCCCGACTTCCTCGCGCCCCGACCAGGGAGTTCACGCGGGAAACCACCGAGGGCAGCACCGAGGGCAGCACCGTGGGCACCCTGGGCGGCGTGGGCGGCGCCATCCGGCATCTGATCGTGGACGAGGAGGAACTCAACCTCCGCTTCACCCAGAGCGCTTCCGTGCTGACCCGGCGGCGGGAAACCGGCCTCGACGCCGCGGCCACCTGGGCCGCCGCGACGCTGCGGGATTTCCCCGGCGCCGTCCTGGCCGCCGCCGGTGTGCCCGGCGGGTGTCTGGTTCTGCTCCGCGACAAGCGCCGGGTCACCGTCGCCGCCCGGGAAGAGGTGGACCCGATGGTGCTCGCCTCGGCGGTTTTCACCGCCTTACCGGCCGACCGCCTCACCGACGGCGCATTGACGGTCCTGCTCGGTGGCCGGGAGATCCACCTGTCCGTCTCCGTCACGCCTCCGGAAGATCACGCAGCTTGACGCGCAGTCGCCCGGTTTCCGGGCCACCGAGATCGGTGTGGATTTCCAGCGCGCGCCGCAGGGCCTGCGCCGCCGGTGCCGGATCACCGGTCCGCACCGCGACGTCGGCGAGCGCCTCCTGTGCCTGCGCCTCGAAATGCGGATACGGGCCGAGCAAAGCGATCGCCTGTGCCAGCACCGCGACCGCTTCATCGCCCCGGCCGAGCCGGCCGAAGGTGATCCCGAGAGTGGTCAGGACCCTTCCCCGCATCCGGTCGTCCGCCGGCTCGCCCAACTCGTCGACCAGAGTGCGTGCCCGCACCAGCACATCGAGCGCCTCCGCCCACCGGCCCCGATCGCCGAGCGAGCGACCGTGGAAATAGGTCGTGAACGCCACCCCGCGCGCGTCGGCGTTCTCGGCGAACAACGTGAGCGCGGTTTCGTAGGCGCGGTCGGCGCCGGCCGGTTCGACGTGATCGTAGTGGCGGGCAAGCATTTCCCAGACGGACGCGAGCAGACGCCGGTCTCCGGCGGCTTCGGCCAACGGCAGTGCCGCGGCCAGCTCTTTCCCCGCCCGCTCCGCGTCGCCCAGATCGGTCCAGGCACGGGAGACGAAACTGCGCAACCTCGCCTCCGCGGCGGCATTTCCCACCACCTGCGCGGAATTAGCGCCCACCTGCGAGGAATCGGTCCAGTCGACCAGGTAGCGTCGAGAAACATACAGCGCGGTAACGGATTCGGCGAGCTGCCAGCACAGGTCGTGCCAGCCGCGGTCCGCGGCCACCCGCACGGCGGCCAGGATGTTCGCCCGTTCCTGGTCCAGCCACTCCAGCGCCCTGGCCTTGCGGTCTTCGCCGGCGAACGGGTCCGTCACGCCCTGGACGACCTCGTCGTGCGGCGTGATGCGCAAGCGGCCGGTCCCCAGGACGGCGAGGTCCGCATACACGGTGCGGAACAACAGGTATCGCACCATCCGGTGCAGCGCCTCGACCTGTTCGTCCTCGGGCTCTTCCGCGTCCGCCTGGTCCACCGCGTGGCGCCGGGCCAACCCGTGAAAGGAGAATCTGCCGTCGGTGTTTTCGCCCAACAGCCCGGCGCCCACCAGCTCGTCCAGCAGCTCCTCGGCGACGGCCTGCTCGACCCCCGCCGCCACGGCGGCCAGCCCGGCGGTGAAATCGCGGCAGGGCAACACCCCCAGCAGCCGGTACATCCGCCGAGCGGCTTCGCCCAAGTCCTGGTAGGACAACGTGAACACGGCCGAGACCGTCCTTTCGCGACCGATGGACAGTGCGTGCAGGCCGCGGCTGGAATCCGCGATCTCCGCTACCAGCGCGCCGACGCTCAGGCTCGGCCGGTCGCGGAGCCTGGCGGCCGCCACCTCCAGCGCGATCGGCAACCGGCCGCACTGCTCGACGAGCGCGGCGAGGGCGTCGGGTTCGTTCCTCGCGCGCCGGCACACGCCCGTGATCAGCTTTTCGCTGCTGGCCCGGTCCAGCGGCTCCAGCCACAACAGCTCCGCCCCGTCGAGCGACAGCTCGGGCAGACGGCTGGTGCTGGTCACCAGCACCGCGCTCCCCCGTGCGGTGGGCACCAGTGGCCGGACCTGCCCGGTCTCGGAGACATCGTCGAGCACGACCAGGACCGGCTCGTCCGCGGTGTGCGAACGGAACAGCTTCGTCAGCTCCCCGAGGCTCGACGGAATTACCGCATCGGCGACGTCCAGCGCTCGCAGGCACGACACCAGCGCATCGCTCACGGCGGTGTCCGGGCTGTCTCGCAACTCGGTGAAGTCGACATAGAGGACACCGCCCGGATAGGAATCCCTTGCCGCCTCGACCACCTGGCAGACCAGCGTGCTCTTGCCCACCCCGGGCATACCGCCCACCACCACGATCCGGGGAGAGCTCCGGCGGCCGGTGTCCACCAGTCGCCTCGCCCTGGCCAGCTCTCGCCGTCGGTTGACGAACCGGCCCTTCGCCGCCGGAACCTGACAGGGCACCCGCGCCCGGTAGGCCTCGGCCGGAGCCGAAGCCTGCGTCAGCACGACCGTTTCGATCTTCTCGATCCGGCCGGCCTGGAGCACCGACCCCGCGGCACCCGACATCAGGTTATGCACTTCGAGCGAGTCCTCCGGCGAATCCGGCCCCACCCCAGCGCCCATGTTCTCTTCCCGTCGAGACTTCGCCAGCCGAACCCCGCACACGCACCCGGTACGGTACGCGGTCGAACGGCCACGCGCAGCCAATCCTACGAGGGAAGGCCCTGGCCCGATCGGTGGCGCCTGACCGCCTGCCCGGCTCGGAAGCACGGGCCCCCTTGACCTCTACGGTCGACACGCACCCTCCGACCCCAGCAGACCATTCGGCATTCGCAGAATCGTCGCCCCCCGCGAGGCGGCATTCGAAAGTTAGCCACGGCCTGATCGCGAAGGCGAGTCAGGGCAGGACACCCGGTCACTCGACGCAGTGGGCCGATCGGGCGGAGCTCCGGGTTGAGCCGGCAAGTGAGCAAGGGCACATCGGGCCGACGCAACTGGCCGTGACCAGGCACGGAAGCGGCAAGGGAGGTCGGGTGCGCGTCCCTGAGGGGCTTGAACGACCGACTCATCGTGAACTTGATTCGGGTGGGCGACCAAATAGTGAATGGACTGTCCGAGACTCGGAAGGCGGCCAATGAGTCATATCGCTGAACGGGCCGCGGCCGGCTCGGCGGAAACCAGAGGCGATGATGCTGAGGTGATCGAAGCCTCGCTGGCCGAGCCGGAGCGGTTCGCGGTCATCTTCGACCGCCATGCCGGTCACATCTACGCCT
>DASSAD010000267.1:0-21715 GCA_035685725.1 Amycolatopsis sp.
TCACACCGTCCCTTTCACTCCTCTCTCTTTCCCGCAGTCCCCGTTCGTGCGGTTCCCGCGCCATATGTGCCGATTCCCGCCGGTTTCCTCCCCCTGAACGTAGTCGATTCCCGCCGATTCCCGCCGATTCCCGCCGATTCCCGTCCCGAATGGGCCGATTCCTCGCACGTTCGCGCGGCACCGTGCTCGAACGGCTCCTGCCCGGATGGCTGCCCCGCGCCCGGCGTTCTTTCCCTCGCCGTCGCCCCCTTGTCGTCCCCTTGTCGATACCTTGTTGTCTCCTTTCCGTCCTCCTGTTCTCCGTCGTGATCCCGTCGTGTTCCCCTCATGAACCCCTCGCTATTCCTCCTCGCCTCCTCGCCTCTTGCCCCCGCGTGTGGCCCCCCCCTGTTGCCCTCGCCTCTTGCCTCCTCGTCCCTGGCTCGCCTCTTGCCCCTTGCCCCTTGCCTCGTCGCTTCCTTGCCTCTGGCCTCTTGCCTCGTCGCCTCCTCGCCTCTTGTCTCGTCGCCCCTCACTCCTCGCCCGGCTCTTCGTCATCTCGGCGTTGTTTCCCACCACGGCTCCGCTCTGCTATCACCGTTCTCCCCTAAGAATCCTTCCGGATGAACCCCGCATGTTTTCGCACGAATGGTCCATTCGCATATTGTTTTCCTTGCCATCCGCCTTTGTCGTGGGGAAAGCTGGATCCATGAACACGGAAACCCTCAGTGCCTGCTCAGCTGCACTCCCCACCGTCTTCCTCGCCGTTTTCCCCGCTGTCGGCCTTGCCGCCCCGCCCCCTCTGCTCCTCGCCGCCCCGTCCCGTCTCCTCCTCACGGACTCGCCCCGTCTCGTCCCGTCCGTTTCTCCGATCGCTTTCCTTGCCGCTTTCCTGATCGCCGGCAGCTTTGCCGGTGTGCTCGGTTGTCGGGTCCTTCGTCGGGCGCGATCACCGGCGCCGGTTTCCACGGCCGCGACGGCGAGCGTCACGGGCGTGCTCTGGCTCGTGGTCGGGTGGTGCTGGCTCACCGCGGTCTGGCCCCCGTGGTGGCTGCCGGTGCCCTTGGTGGTGACCACGCTCGTGGTGCCGCTGACACTGGCCGACCTGCGGCACCGGCGCCTGCCGGATGTGCTCACCCTGCCCGCGTATCCCCTGGTCGGTGCCGCGGTCCTGGTGGCAGGCCTGTCCGGGCCGGGCGTCGAGATCATGCGGCGGGCATGCGTCGCGGGGGCGGTCTTCGGAGGAGCGCACCTGCTCGTGCACGCGCTGTCGCGACGTGCGCTCGGCGGAGGCGACGTCAAGCTGGCCGGGGCTCTCGGTGTGGCGCTCGGCGCGGTCGGCTGGGTAGCGCTCCTTGTCGCCGCCGCGCTGGCCGGCGTCGTCAGCGTGTTCCTTTCCTTCGTGCCACGCTGGCGTTACGGCGTGCCCCACGGTCCCGGGTTGTCGATCGCCGCCTGGCTGCTGACCGTATTCCCCGGCCCACAACCGGAGGTGATGCGCTGAAGCACGCTCGGCTGAACGACGCTCTGGTGACAAAGTCGGGCCCGGTCAAGCCCGCGCCGACCTGCGATGTCGTGATTGTGTGGCTCGGCCGCACGCGCGTCGGTGGGAAATCAACCGACCGCTGATGAAACACGCTGAACAAGACCCGGGCGAGACCTCGCGAGGGTTCGGATACACGAGATCGTGACCGAGAACGGAGACAGCATGGGTAGGTGAACCCCGCGACGGCTGGCGTGACAGGATCGTCGGGTGTTGCGCTGGATAACCGCTGGTGAGTCGCACGGACCGGCACTTGCCGCCGTGCTGGAGGGAATGGTGGCCGGGGTTGAGGTCACCACCGCCGAGGTGAGCGAGCAGCTCGCCCGCAGGCGGCTCGGATTCGGTCGAAGCCCCCGGATGGGGTTCGAGACCGACCACATTGAGTTCCTCGGTGGTGTCCGGCATGGCGTCACCCAGGGCGGCCCGATCGCGGTGCACATCGAGAACGCGGAATGGCCCAAATGGGAGAAGGTCATGGCCGCCGATCCGGTGGACCCAGCCGAGTTGGCCGGCCTCGCCCGGAACGAGCCCCTGACCCGTCCCCGGCCCGGCCATGCCGACCTGCCGGGCATGCAGAAGTACGGCTTCACCGAAGCGCGGCCGGTGCTGGAGCGAGCCAGCGCGCGGGAGACGGCATCGCGCACAGCGCTGGGAACCGTCGCCCGGGCGTTCCTGCGGCAGTTGCTGGGTGTCGAGATCCTCAGCCACGTGGTGTCGATCGGGGGTGCGCAAGCCCCCGCGGGACTGATGCCGCAACCCGAGGACCTCGCGGCCATCGACGAAAGCCCCGTCCGCGCCTTCGGGCAGGAGGGCACCGACCTCATGGTCGCCGAGGTGGACGCCGTGCGGAAGGCGGGCGACACCGTGGGTGGAGTCATCGAGGTGATCGCCTACCGGTTGCCGCCGGGGTTGGGCTCGCACGTGCACTGGGACCGGCGGCTCGACGCCCGGCTCGCGGGCGCCCTGATGGGTGTCCAGGCCATGAAGGGCGTCGAGATCGGCGACGGCTTCACCACCGCCCAGCGGTGGGGCAGCCAAGCGCACGACGAGATCGACCGCGGTCCGGGGCCGGTCGGGGTCACCCGCCGTTCGAACCGTGCGGGTGGTCTCGAAGGTGGCATCACCAACGGCGAGCCGTTGCGGGTTCGGGTGGCGATGAAGCCGATCTCCACGGTACCCAAGGCGCTGTCCACAGTGGACGTCGCGACGGGCGAGGCCGCGGTGGCCATCCACCAGCGCTCGGACGTGTGTGCCGTGCCGCGGGCGGGTGTGGTCCTGGAGTCCGTGGTCGCGCTCGTGCTGGCCGAAGCCGCCTTGGAGAAGTTCGGCGGTGACTCGCTGACCGAGTCGAAGCGCAATGCGGAGGCTTACCTGAAGGCTTTGGAGGAACGGTGGTGAGCGGCCCCGGCCGCACCGCGGACGCACCGGCGGCAGTGGGCGCACCGGCGGCAGTGGGCGCACCGGCGGCACTGGGTGGACCGGCGGCAGTGGGTGGACCGGCGGCGCCGGACGCTCCGACCGCTAAGGGCGAATCGACCGCGCCGGATGCCGCGACCGTGCCGGACGCTCCGACCCCGCCGGGCGAACCGACGGCGCCCGACGCACGGGCGGCACGGGGCGAACGGGGCACGGCGGCGCCACGAACCGCGGCGGTGGCAAGGGCGACCGCGGCAACCGGGACGACTCTGGCAACCGGAACGACCGCGGCAGCCGGGACGACGGCGACAAGGGGACGGGAACCCAGGCCCTGCCTGGTCATCGCCGGGCCACCCGGATCCGGCAAGAGCACGGTCGGGCCGCTGCTGGCCGAGCAACTCGGCGTCGCGTTCCGGGACACCGACGAGGACATCGTCGCCCGGGCCGGGCGATCCATTTCGGACATCTTCGCCGAGGACGGGGAAGAAGTCTTCCGGGCGCTCGAAGCGGAGGTCATCGCGCTCGCGCTGGCCGAACACGAGGGCGTGCTGTCCGTCGGCGGAGGAGCGGTACTCGCGGAAGGCACTCGGCAGCGGCTGCGCGCGCACGATGTCGTGTTCCTCAACGTCGGGTTCGCGGTCGGCGTCCACCGGGTCGGTCTTTCCACCGCCCGTCCGCTGCTCGCCGGCCTGAACCCGCGCGCCACCTACCGGTCACTGCTGGAGGCCAGGCTGCCGGTGTATCGCGAGGTGGCGACGGTCGAGGTCGTCACGGACGAGCGGAGCCCGGACGAGGTGGTCGCCGCCATCAGGCAGGCCTTGGACGACAAAGGGGAGAACACGCGGTGACCGGCTTGCCGGAAAAGGAAACCACGGACCGGGACGAGCACGCACGAAAGGCCGCCGACCCGGTGCGGATCCCGGTGCGGACCGGGCGGCCGTATGAGGTGGTGATCGGCCGCGGCCTGCTCGGCGAACTCACCGAGGTCGTGCGGGACGCCTCCCGGATCGCGCTGATCCACCCGCCGACCCTGACCGCGACGGCCGAAGCGGTCCGCGACGAACTCGTGGGCGCCGGGCTGGATGCCCACAGTGTGGAGATCCCCGACGCCGAGGACGGCAAGGCGCTCAAGGTCGCCAGCTTCTGCTGGGACGTGCTCGGCCAGATCGGGCTGGATCGCCGCGGTGTCGTGGTCGGCCTCGGCGGGGGCGCGGTGACCGACCTCGCCGGGTTCGTCGCCGCCACCTGGATGCGCGGGGTACGGCTGGTCAACGTGCCCACCACCCTGCTCGGCATGGTGGACGCGGCGGTCGGCGGGAAGACCGGGATCAACACCGAAGCCGGCAAGAACCTGGTCGGCGTCTTCCACGAGCCGAGCGCGGTGCTGGCCGATCTGGCGACCCTGGAAACGCTGCCGCCCAACGAACTCGTCGCCGGGATGGCCGAGGTCGTGAAGGCCGGTTTCATCGCCGATCCGCGAATCCTCGAGCTGATCGAGCGGGATCCCGCCGCCGCGGTGGATCCGCGGGGCGCGGTCCTCGGCGAACTGGTCCGGCGCTCGATCCAGGTCAAGGCCGACGTCGTCGCCGCCGACCTGCACGAATCGGACCTGCGCGAGATCCTCAACTACGGACACACCCTCGGCCACGCCATCGAACGCCGTGAGCGCTACCGCTGGCGGCACGGCGCGGCGGTGAGTGTCGGCCTGGTGTTCGCCGCCGAGTTGGCCCGCCTGACCGGCCGCCTCGACGACGCCACCGCCGAACGGCACACCGCCGTCCTGAACCTCCTCGGTCTGCCGACCCGCTATGACCCCGACGCGCTGCCCCAGTTGCTGGAGAGCATGCGCGGCGACAAGAAAACGCGGTCGGGTGTGCTGCGGTTCGTCGTGCTCGACGGTCTGGCCAAGCCGGGCCGCCTCGAAGGCCCGGATCCGGCGCTGCTGGCCGCCGCGTATTCGGCCGTGGCCGCCGAAGGACCGTCGAACGGGGGGAGCATCCTGCTGTGAAGATCTTCGTGTTCAACGGACCCAACCTCGGCAGGCTCGGCAAACGGGAACCGTCCGTCTACGGCGCCACCACGCACGCCGACCTCGCCGAGCTGTGCGTGAAGACCGGCACCGAACTCGGCGTCGAGGTCGAGGTCCGCCAGACCGACCACGAGGGCGAACTGGTGGGCTGGCTGCACGAGGCCGCCGACGGGGGAAACCCGGTCGTGCTGAACGCGGGCGCCTGGACCCACTACTCGATCGCCGTCCGGGACGCGGCGGCGCAACTCGCCGCGCCCCTGATCGAGCTGCACATCACCAACGTCCACAAGCGTGAGGAGTTCCGGCACCACAGCGTGCTTTCCGACATCGCGACGGCCGTCATCGCCGGGCTCGGGATCGCCGGCTACCCGCTGGCGCTGCGCTGGCTGGCCGAAAACGCGGAATAACGGGCGTGTTGGACGGCACCGGTGGCCTCGGTTCCTTCGCCGAGGGCATCGCCTGAAGCGATCTGGGCGGGCTCCCGGAGGCCCCTGCGGCGAGTCTCACACTCGCCGCGCGGGGGAGGTTCCTCGGCGTCGTCGGCGGCGACTACCACGACGGTCCGCACCACTCCACGTCATCTTGACCACCGCTTCGGGACTTCGGGCCGGTCACTGGGCCAACGCCCCGGACGGCGGTAATACCCTGCTGGTGATGCGGCCACCCGGGACGAGCGGTACATCCTGGGCGTCGCGCGCGGTGATGTTGCCGGTTTTCCGGATCACCGCGCCAGTTTCACCCAAGCGGTCTAACGAGTCTCTAAACTGACGGCTGCCATCGGCCGTGGCGGGCGAACGGCTGTCGGGGTGCTGGAGGCTACGGGTTCGGATGTGCGGTTGTCGGTGGGGTTTCTGGGGTGTCCTGGTTTCGGTGATCATGGTGGCGGCGGGGGTCGCCGGGTGTTCGGGCTCGCAGACCCAGCCGGCGGGAGCCGGCCGGCAGGGCGATCTCGGGGGTACCGCGCAGACCGCGCCGCAATCGGTCGACGTCCCGCTCACCACCGATGACGGCCGGTCCAGCAGCGGGGTGGTCGCGGCCGGCGGGCCGGGTGCCCCGTACAACTACGGTCCGACCGTGATGGTCGACGGCACCCAGACCCGGATGTGGTGGTGCAGCCAGTATCCGACCGCGCTGCCGCCCGGCGACGACATCCTCTACGGTGAGTCGGGCTCGCTCGACGGGCCGTTCACCGGTCCGGGCGGCGGTGCGCCGCCGGCGGTGCTTTCCGGTGATCCGGGGCATTTCGACGGGGCGCACACCTGTGACCCGTCGGTCATCCGGGTCGGCGGAACCTACTACCTCTACTACACCGGTGCCGCCGGCGATCACGCGCTGGGCAACGCCATCGGGCTGGCCACCAGCACCGACGGTCTCACCTGGACACGCGCCAACGGCGGAAATCCGATCGTCAGCCCGGCCGGGGATCTGCACCGCGACAACCTCTACGGCGCGGGACAGCCGGCGGCGGTGTATCTCGACGGCTGGTTCTACCTGATGTTCACCGACACCACCGGCCGTGCGGCCGGGTGGAACGGCGCCGGGCAGTTCGTCCTGCGGTCCCAGGATCCGACCTTCGCCAAGGGCGTGGAAGCCTTGGGAGACAATGGTTTCCGAGCGGTTCCCAGCACCGCGGGCCCGCGCACGAGGTCGGTGGCGGATGCCTTCAGTGCCGACCTCATGTGGGTCGATGCGTTGAATGCCTTCGCGATCGCCCACGAGACGACGGACGGCACCACGCTCACCTTCTGGAACAAGGACTTTTCGGCCACCCCTTACCAACCGGTCGTGATCCCCGGAGTCTGGCGCGAGGGGCCGGGGCTGGCGCGCGAACCGGACGGGCACGCGCCGGTCTCGCCGACAGATCCGTGCGGGCGCGTGCCGGTGGACGTGGTGCGCGCGACGGTCACCGGGGCGGCGAACGCGCCGACCGACCTGCGCCGCTTCGGCATCGACATCACCGGCGTGAGCGGGTGTGCCGCGCAGTCGCAGGCGCTGACCGTGCTCAACGGCTTCGCGATGCCCTCCCCGGTGCGCACGATGGACCTGGTGGTGGACGGCCGGGTGATCGAGATCGACCGTCGCTCGGTCGCGCAGGGGCTCGCGGCCCAGGTGCTGGACACCCGCATCGACGTGCTCGACCAGATCCCGGTCGCCGCGCACGTCGTCGCCGGCGCGCCGGCGGTCGAGGCGCCCGGCCTCGGCGTGGGCCTGATCCTCGACGGCAAGCTGTGGCCGATCGGTTCCGCCCAGGTCGCCGCGCTCAACGGCTCGGTCGTCACGTCGATCACCGCGGCCCAATGGCTGGCCTACCCCAGAGGTGTCGCGCTGTGAGCCGCCTCGCCGGGGCCGTGGTGCCGAAGGCGGCCGAGCACGGGGTTCGGAAGACCTGCGGCAAAAGGGCGGGAGCTGTAAAAAAGCTCGCGTTTTCTGGTCCGCCGGAGACCTTCCTTGTTACCCTCGGACCAAAATCGGCTACGGAAAGATGCGCTGAATGGCACGGCTCGCGGCGTGGTTGAGGGGTAACGCCGACGGCTTCCTGGCCCTCGTGATCGCGGCGGTCGTCGCCCTGCTGGGTGTGTTCGACGTCTTCGGGACCGAACAGATCAACGCCGCCATCCTGCTGACACTGGCCTTGCTGGCCACCACCCTGCTGCGGGACCGCAGGTTCGCGGCCAGGGCGGTGGCCGAAACCAGCGCGGTCCGGCTGGTCACCGGGCCGGAGGTGGGCCGCGCGCACGCCGACGCGCATCACGAGACCGAACACTGGATGTTCAAGGGCGGCACCGGCACCTACCTCAGGGCGGTGACATTGCGCGAGTGCGTGGAAAGCGCTCGCCGGGCCAAGCGCCCGCTGCGCATGCAGGTGGAGATCATCGATCCGACCGATCAGGCGCTGTCCACCGAATATTCGCAGTACCGCCTTTCGCTGACGCCGGGGCCCGACCGCACCGGTGAGACCTGGACGCTGGACCGCACCCGCAAGGAGGCCTTCGCCACGATCCTGGCGGCGTGCTGGTACCGGCAGCGGTTCACCTTCCTCAAGATCGAGGTCGGCCTGTCCAAGGTGATGACCACTTTCCGCTGGGACATCTCGTCGAACTGGGTGATCATGACCCAGGAGGACCCGGCCGCGCCCGCGCTGCTGTTCGACAAGGGGAAGCCGCACTACCGCGCTTACAGCCGCGAGCTGGTGGCGAGTTTCGAGCAGACCCGCAAGGTGGACATCGGCCGGGCCCGGGACATGCAGCTGTCCGACGAGCCCTCGGTCGAGGAAACGCGCAAGCTGTTCACTCTGCTCGGCCTGGAGCTGCCCGGGTCCTTCACCGACCGGGACGTCGCCGACATCGTGCGCAGGGCGCTCCAACCGAAGAATCCGTATTGGTGATCCGGCGATGTACGACGCGATTCATCGGGTGATGACGGGGCAAGCGGCGGCGGAAGCCGTTCCGCGGTGGACCCTGGACGCCCTGGACGAGGTTGCCGACGGGCGCAGCGAGCTGCGCGCGGTGCGTCATCCGCTGGGTTTCCTGTGTCTGCCCCTGGAACGGGCGGGCGAGCGTGGTGTCTGTGTGCACGTCTGGAGCGACCGGCTCGCCAGCGCCGACGCGACCACCTCGACGACTCACGCGCACAGCTGGGATCTGCTCAGCTATGTCCTCTTCGGCACCCTGCGTAACGAGCGGGTCACGGTGGTCGACGAGCCGGAAACCCCGACCCACCGCCTGTGCGAGATCAGCAGCGATCCCGGCGGTGACCAGATCACGCCCACGTTCCGGCTGGTCCGGCGAGCGGGCAGCGTCGGTGAAGTGCATCACCAGGGCGACGTCTACCGGCTGCCGGCAGGGATTTTCCATGACACCATCACGGAAGGTGAAACGGCCACCGTCGCTCTTGGTAGTGGCCGGCCGGGTGCGGTGGATTTCGCGCTCGGCGACCTGGAAACTGGAACACATCGGATCAGGCGAGGGCTCTGCGAGTCCGACGAGACGGCGTATGCGGCCGCGATGGTCATCGAGCGGCTCGCGGAGGTGCCCGAACCCCGAGCGGAGGACCCATGCGGGTGCACAAGACCCTGACACCGAGGGCCTCGACCGGGCCGTCCGCCGCCGGTTCCCGGTCCGCTGCCGGGCCGGTTACCCCGTCGCCGCCGGTTTCGCCGCCGGTCGACCTGGAGCACGCCAGGGCCGTCGCCCTCGCCGCCGCGGCGGAGGCCGGTGAGCTGATCTTCGCGCGGGTGACCGGAGCGCTGGGCGTGCGGGCCAAGAGCGAGACCGGGGACGTGGTGACCGATCTCGACCTGGCCGCCGAAGGCGTGATCGTCGACCACATCCGCTCCGCCTTCCCCCGGCACCGGATCGTCGCCGAGGAGTCGGGACTGCTCGACGCCGCCGACGAGTCGTGGGTGTGGCTGGTGGATCCCCTCGACGGCACGAACAACGTGGCGATCGGGCTGAGTGACTACGTGGTCGGGATCGCGTTGTGCCACGACGGCGTTCCGGTTCTGGGTGTCGTGCATGATCCGGTGCGTGGCGAGAGCTGGTCCGCGGTGCAGGGCCAGGGCACCAGTGGCCCGCGCGGCCCGGTGCGGCCGCAATATCGCGAGCCGGCGCATCCGGTGCTCGCCTGGGCCCAGGGGTACGAGGTCGGCCGGGGCAACGAGGCGGCCCGCGCGTTGCGGGTGGTGCTGGAGTCGAGTTCGCGGCGGGTGCTTCAGCTGTGGGCGCCGCTGCTGGCCTGGGTGCTGCTGGCTCGCGGTGACATCGACGGCTTCGTCGGCTATCGCGCCGAGGCGATCGACCTGCCGGCGGGAAGCCTGATCGCCCGCGAGGCGGGGATCGTGGTGCGCGGGTTCGACGGCGAGCCGTTCGACGACCGGTTCGACCTCCCGCACGACCGGAGCTTCGTGGCCGGGCATCCGCGGACCATTCCCGGCCTGCTCGAGCTGGTCCACTCCGCCGAGGGAATCACCATCGGCGGGCTACCGGGTTGACCACAGCGCGGCTACCGTCGCGCACAACGCCACCAGGGCCAGGCCGAGGCCGGTCGCCATGAACCGGCTCATCGACACGCGCACGCCGTGGTGGCGGCAGGATTCCAGGCACAGCAGGGTGGCCAGGGACGCCCACGGCGTGACGACCGGTCCCACGTTGGTGCCGATCAGCAGCGCCAGCAGCTGGTCGTGGTTGGCCACCGGGACGACCGCTTCGCCCGCGGTGTAGGCGGGCAGGTTGTTGACCAGGTTGGACAGCCCCGCGCCCGCGGCGGCGGCGCGCACGGCGCCGAGCAGGCCGCCGTCGGTCCCGATCAGCCTGGTCATGACCTCCGCCAGCCCGTAGCGGCTGAGCGTGGGCACCACCAGGAACAGCCCGCTCACGAAGATCAGCAGTTGCCACGGGATGAGCTGCCACCGCAGCTTGCCGGGGTCGAGGACGGCGAAGGCGAGGACCGCCACGACGGCCGCACCGGCCGCGGCGTAGCCGATCTGGTCGCGGATCAGCGGGATCGCGGCGATGAACAGCACGCAGGCGGCGGCGGTGATCCAGAACAACGCGCGCTGCCGGGGCGGCCCGAGTTCGATCGGCGGCGGGGGCAGGTAGCGGTCTTCTCCGCGCCGGCCGCGGCGCCAGTAGCACAGCCAGAGGAAGAGCATGGTGGCCGCGAGCGAGGCCAGCTGCGGTGCGCCCATGCGAGCCGCGAAGGCGGGCGCCGCGAGCGCGACCCGGTTGGCGGCCAGCAGGTTCGTGAGGTTGGAGACCGGCAGCAGCAGGCTGGCCGTGTTCGCCAGCCACACCGTCGTCATGGCCAGGGGTAGCGCCGCGATCCGGGCTTTCGGTGCCAGGGCGAGAAAGACCGGGGTGAGCAGGACCGCGGTGGTGTCGAGGTTGAGCACCACGGTGGTCACCGTCGCGAACGCCACACAGAGCAGAAACAGCGCGGCGTAGTTGCCGCGCCCGACGATGGCCAGCCGCGCGGCGATGACGTCGAAGACCTTCGCCTGGCGGGCCAGCGTGGCCAGCACGATGACACTGCCGAGGAACAGCAGCATCGGGGCGATCCGCTGCATGCTGGCCGCCGCCTCGTCGCCGGGCAGCAGGCCGGTCAGCACACAGAGCAGACCGGCGGCCAGCAGGCCTACCCTGATCCAGGACAGGATGCTCGGTCTCGCCAGCTGCTGGCGTATTCCGGAGATCACGCGGTGGAGTCTGCCCGGTGCCGGCGTCGCCGGGGAACGGGGGACGCGTCCGCCTCACGGAGAGAAACGCACCGGCCCATGATCGTAACCCGAATGGTCGATGGGCAATCGTCCGGTCGCGCGGTAATACTGACCGTCATGGCGTGGCGAGGGGAGCGTGTGGATCCCGAGCGCCCGATCGATTTCTTCATCAGCTACTCGCCGGCCGACGAACGGTGGGCCTCCTGGATCGCCTGGCAACTGGAGTCGGCCGGGCACCGCACGCTGATCCAGGCCTGGGATTTCCTCCCCGGCACCAACTTCATCGACTACATGCACCGCGGCATCCGCGAGGCGGCGGTGGTCGTCGCGGTGCTTTCGCGCAACTACCTCACTTCCCGCTACGGCACCATGGAGTGGCAGGCGACCCTGCGCACCGACCCGGAAAAGCTGGTCACCGTCCGGATCGAGGACTGCCCGGTGGACGGCCTGCTGGCCACCATCACCTGGCTGGACCTGCTGGACATCCGCGATCAGAACCGGGCCCGGGAGGTGCTGCTCGCCCGGCTGCGCGAAACGCTGGCCGGCCGCGCGAAACCCGTGGCGGAGCCGGGATTCCCGGCCGGGCCGACGGGCATGCTCCTGCCGCGTGAGTCCGGCTCTCCCGCGCCGGTGAACCAGGCGCCGCCCGCCCGCCGCGCGCCGATCGCCGCGCCGGCCTTCCCGCCACAGGGCTCGTCGGCCCCGGCCGGGCGGGACCGCGTCAGCGTGCTGCACGTGCCCGGCCCGCGGTTCGGCCGCGGCAACGTCGGCGCCGGGGAACCGCTGACCGCACGGGAACTGCAGTCCCGGATCCGGGCCAATGTCAGTCGCCTCACCGACTCCGGCGCGCCGGCGCCGGAGTTGATCGTCGTCAGCGGTGATCTGACCGAGTCGGCCCGTCCCGGTCAGGTGGACGAGGCGTTGAACTTCCTGACCGGCCTCCGCGTGCTGCTCGGCCTGGAGCCCCACCGGATGATCGTCGTGCCGGGCGGACGCGACGTGTCCCGGGCGGCCTGCCACGCCTACTTCCTGCAGTGCGAGGCTCGGGACCGCCAGCCGCAGGAACCGTATTTCCCGAAGCTGGAGCATTTCGCCGAACTGTTCGCCGAGATTTACCAGGGGCTCGACGAAGCGGTGTTCGACGTGGCGCAGCCGTGGACCCTGTTCGCCGTCGGGGAGCTGCGGGTCGTGGTCGCCGGGATGAACTCGACCATGGCGATCAGCCATCGCCCCGAGGATGACTACGGCTGTCTGGGGGAGGCGCAGGTCGCCTGGTTCGCCGAACGCCTGCGGCCGTTCGAGTCCTCGGGCTGGCTGCGGCTGGGCGTGCTCCGGCACGACCCGACGCCGGGCGGGCGACTCCCGGGCAGCGATCCGGTCCTGCTGACCGACGCCGAGTTGCTCGACGGTTTGCTGGGAAACCGCCTTTCCCTGCTGCTGCACGGTCCGGGACCGGGCGGCACGCGGGTCGATTTCCTCGATTCCGGTCTTCCCGCGGTCTCGGGTGCGGGCCCGGGCCGCGACGAGATCATCGAGCTGACCGCCGAGGGACTGCGGCGGTTTTCCGTCTATGAGGACCGCGTAGGTGAGCGGGCGGAGCGGGTGTCGCGGCAGTGGAGCGCGGTGAGTGGCACCTTTCCCGCCCCGCTGGGCAATGCCGGCGGTTTCGCCGAGCTGGGCGCGCCCGCGCCGGCTGTCGAGCCCGAGCCGGCACCGGCGACCGATCCGCACGGTCTGCTGCTCGACCGGGTCGCCGAGGTGTGCGCGGCCCGTTACCCCAACGCCAAGGTGCGACGGATCGACGCGAAACCGCCGCATCTGCTGCTGACCCGGCAGCAGGAGGGCATCACTGCGCAGTGGCGGGTCGGCGCGCAGGCCGGTGCGGTGACCCGCGAAGTCGTCGACGACTTCTTGGCGCATGATCCGGGCCCCGGATCCGAGCTGGTGTTCCAGGGGCCCGCGGCGTCCCGGACGCTGCGGGACGAGGCGGCGCGCCGGGGAGTCCGGGTGCGCAGCTTCACCGAGTTCCAGGGCCTGCTCGATCTCGACGACTATGTCGCCAAGCAGACCGTGCGCTTGCGTGGCGATCGCCGCTATCCGCCGGACCTCTATGTGCCGCAACGGTTCCGCGAGCTCGATCGGACCGGCGGCGAGGTCCACGAGGATCTCGCCGAGGAACTCCTCCGGCTGGTCAGCGGCGACCACGCCCGGTTCGTGCTCCTGCTGGGCGACTTCGGCCGCGGCAAGACCTTCGTGCTGCGGGAGGTGGCCCGGCGGATCGCCGAGACGGCCCCGGCACTGATCCCGCTGCTGATCGAGCTGCGCGAGCTGGACAAGGCGCATTCGGTGGACGGGCTGGTCGCCGCGCACCTGGCCAACCACGGCGAGGAGCTGATCGACCTCAAGGCCTTCCACTACATGCTCGGCGAAGGCCGGATCGTGCTGCTGTTCGACGGTTTCGACGAACTGGTCACCCGGGTCACCTACGACCGCGCCGCCGATCACCTGGAAACCCTGCTGCGGGCCGCGCAGGACAAGGCGAAGATCATCGTGGCCAGCCGCACCCAGCACTTCAAGTCGGACCGCCAGGTGTTCACCGCGCTCGGCGAACGGGTCGGGCTGGTGCCGCACCGACGGATCATCGGCGTGGAGGACTTCACCCCGGCGCAGATCCGCGCCTATCTCGTCAACCGCTACGACGGCGACGAGGAACGCGCGGCGGCCCGGCTGGCGCTGATCAGCGGGATCTCCGAGCTGCTCGGGTTGTCCCGGAATCCGCGGATGCTCAGCTTCATCGCCGATCTCGGTGAGGACCGGGTGCGGGCCGCGGTCCGTGCCCGGCACACTCTCTCGGCCGCCGCGCTCTACCGCGAGATCCTCGCGAACTGGCTGACCTTCGAGGCGGACCGGGCTCGGGGCGGGCCCGGTTCGCCGAGCGGTCTCGGGCTGGACGACCTGTGGCTGGCGGTGACCACCCTCGCGCTGCGGCTCTGGGAATCCGGTGAGTCCTTCCTCGGCCTGGCCGAACTCCACGAGATCGCGGACGCGCTCGCGGGCCTGGCCGGTGGCCGGCTGTCGCGGTCGCAGACCGCGCACGCGATGGGCGCGGGCAGCCTGCTCGTGCGCACCGACGACGGTCAGTTCGGGTTCATCCACTCCTCGGTGATGGAGTGGCTGGTGGCCAACGCGATCGCGCTGCGATTCTACGGCGGAGAAGCCCTGCCGCCGGAGCTGGACCGCCGGCCGCTGTCGCAGCTGACCGTGGATTTCCTGTGCGACATCGCCGAAACGCGCGCCTGTCAGGCCTGGGCCGACACCGTGCTCGCGGACCGGGAGGCCGGCGATGTCGCCCGGTCGAACGCGATCAAGGTGAGCACCCGGCTGCGCACCCCGGCCAGCGCGGACCTGCGGGGTGCCGCGCTGCAGGGCGAGGACCTGTCCTACCGCGAGTTCCAGGAGGTCGACCTCACCGGCGCGGACCTGACCGGGGCCCGGCTGGTGGGCACCAACCTCACTCACGCGGTGCTCCGGGACGCCCGACTGGTGCGGGCGCGGCTCGACGACGCGCAGCTGACCGGCGCCGACCTGCGCGGCGCCGACTTCACCGGCGCCCGGCTGCAGCGCGCCGACCTGACCGGCGCGGCGGTGACCGGGAGCCGGTGGCGCCGCGCCGCCTTCATCGCGGCCACCGGTGTTCCCGACGCCGGCGTCGTGCGTGGCGCGGCGGTCGCGCCCGGACAGCCGGTGGACACCGAGTTCGCGCCCGCCGCGATCGGCGTGCGGTACGGCTTTCACGTCGAGTTCGGCCGCCTGCCCCGGGTCCTGGCCTACAGCCCCTACGGCGGCACGCTGGCGATCGGCAGCGAAGACGGCGGGGTGCTGATCTGCGACACCTCGACCGGGCTGCCGGTGCGCACCCTGCACGGCCACCGGGACCGCGTGTTCACCGTGACCTACGGCGTCGACGTCCTGGTCACCGGTTCCGCCGACGGCCGGGTCGGCATCTGGGACGCGGCCACCGGCCAGTCGAGGCATGTGCTGGAAGGGCACCACGAGTGGCCGTGGCCGGTGGTACTCGATCCCACCGAGGAACAGCTCGCCACCGGCGACGCCGAAGGCGTGTTGCGGCTCTGGGACGTCGAGACCGGCGAGGTCCGCCACGAACTGCCCAGCGGGCGGGGCTTCATCTTCAGCATGGCCTTTCACGGGTCCCTGCTCGCCGCGGCCTACCGCGACGGCAGTGTCCGGCTCTGGGACACCGCGAGCGGCGCGTCGCTCGGCGAACTGACCGGCGCCGCGGGTTCGGTGTACCGGGTGGCGTTCAGTCCGGCGGGCGACCTCCTCGCCACCGGCGGCCAGGACGGCGCGGTCCGGCTCTGGGATCCGCGCACCGGCCGCGGGGCGGCCGATCTTCCCGGGCACACCGGCGGTGTCTACACCCTCGCCTTCCACCCCCGCGAACCCCTGCTGGCCAGCGGTGACACCGACGGTGGACTGCGGGTCTGGGACGTGCGCACCGGGCGCTGCGTGCGCCGGCTGACCGGCCATGCCGCGGCGATCTACTGGGTCGCCTTCAGCCCGTCCGGTGAGCTGGTGGCCACCGGGGACAGCGCGGGTGTGGTGATCCTCTGGGAGACCGCGACCGGCCAGGTCCGCCACCGGCTCGACGGGCACCTCGGCTCGGTCTGGCCGTTCGAGTTCCGCCCGGACGGCGGCCAGCTCGCGATCAGCGACGACCAGTTCACCACCCGACTGTGGGACCCGGAGACCGGCGAGTGCCGGCACATCCTGACCGGGCACGGTCGGCGGGTCACCGGGGTGCGGTTCAGCGCCGACGGGTCGCTGCTGGCCGCCAGCGGCAACGACGGCGTCGCGCGGCTGTGGGATCCGGTCACCGGCCGGGAGGTGCGGCAGCTGTTCGGTTCCCCGGACCGGCTGCTCACCGTGGAGGCCACGATCTTCAGCCCCGCCGCGTCGCGGCTGGCCACGGCCACCAACGACGGCCGCGTGAACCTGTTCAACTTCGAGAGCGGGGCCTTCGAGCGGCACCTCACGGTGGAGCCCGCGCCGTTGTGGGCGGTCGCGTTCAGCCCGTCCGGCAACGAGATCGCGACCGCGAACGACGACGACACGGTCCGCCTCTGGTTCCGCACCACCGGCCGGCTCCTGTACACCCTCACTGACCACCGCGGCCGGGTCCGCTCGATCGCCTTCAGCCGGGATGGTAAGTACCTGGCCACGGGCTGCGACGACGCCGTCGTGCGGGTGTTCGAGACGCGGACCGGGCGGCTGGTGCACACCCTGGAAGGACACACCGACCGCGTCTATGCCGTGGCGGTCGGAAACGGTCTGGTCGCCAGCGCCTCCTGGGACACCACCGCGCGCGTGTGGGACCTGGAAACCGGCCGCCTCCGGCACGTGCTGACGCGGCACATCGCGCGCCTGCGCACGCTGGCGTTCAGCCCGTCCGGCGAACTGCTCGCCACGGCCGGGAACGACCTGGTGATCCGCCTGTGGGAGCCGGAGACGGGCGCGCACCTGCACACGCTTTCCGGGCACAGCCGCGACGTGCTCTCGGTCGAGTTCAGCCCGTCCGGCGACCTGCTGGCCAGCGGCGGGGACGACGGAACGGTGCGCCTGTGGTCGGTCGCCGGAAACCGGCCGGAGGACTGGGGGCCGAAGCTGACCCTGCTCGGCCTGCCCGAGGGATGGGCGGCGCTGGCCCCGGACGGACGGTACAAGGTCGAGGGCGACCCCGGTGGCCAGTTCTGGCAGGTGATCGGGATGTGCCGGTTCGAGACCGGGGAACTCGACGAAGACCTCGCCTTCGTCCGTAAGCTGCCGCCCGACGTCCCGATCTGAGCCCGGACGCCGGCCGGTGGCCGGGAGAATCTGTGCGGTTTCGGCCCCTCGCCGTGATCGGCCGTCCTACGATCGGTGCCCGGTGGGAAAGAGGGTGCGATGAGGCAGTTCGCGTCGTGGGTCAAGGACAACGCGGAAAGCGCGATCGCCCTGGGGTTGGCCGTCGTCATCAGTTTCCTTGGCATCTTCGATCTCGTGCCGTCCGACCTGATCGCCAAGGTCATCCCGCTCACGCTGGGCGTGGTCGCGTTCGCGATGCTGCGTGAACGGTGGCGCCAGGAAACGTCCAACGCCGACCTGCACACCTCGATCGCCACGGCGCACACCGCGCTGGACGAGTCGATCAAGGAAACGCTGGCCGGGCTGTCGGCGGTGCGGATCGCCTCCGGGGTCGAGGCGACCGAGGCCCTGGCCAGGGCCAGGGCCGACACCGACCGCTGGATCTTCAAGGGCGGCACGGGAACCCACACCCGCGTGGTGACCCTGCCGTCCTGCCTGAAGGTCGCCGACGAACAGGGCAGGACGTTCCGGGTCCAGATGGAGATCCTCGACCCGACCGACTTCGATCTCTGCCGCCGCTACGCCCAGCTCTACCGGAGCCTGGCCGAGGACGCCAACGACGACGCACGGAACTGGACCGGCAAGGGCACGCAGATCGAGTCCTACGCCACCATCCTGACCGGCTGCTGGTACAAGCAGAAACTCGACCATCTGCTCGACATCGAGATCGGGCTGTCCTCGACGCTGTCGACCTTCCGCTGGGACCTCTCGTCCAGCTGCCTGATCGTCACGCAGCGGGGCCCGCAGTTCCCGGCCATGATCGTCGAGAAGGGGCGGCCGTACTACAACAGCTGGGACATCGAGCTGCGCACGAGTTTCGGCGAGTCCCGCAAGGTCGGACTGGACAAGGCCCTGCGCGGGATCGACCTCGGCGAAGCGCCGTCGGTGGCTTTGGTCCGGACCATGTTCGACCAGGCGGAGCTGACGCTGCCGAACGACTACGACGAGGCCGACGTCGCCGAGATCATCCGCAAGGCGCTGAACGACACGAATCCGTTCGTCGGGGGAGCGGGCGACAACCTGACCGGGACGCCCGCCCGCTCACTCGCCGGCTGAGCGCGGCTCGCGCCCGGCCGCGGCCTTGCGCGCGGGGTGCAGGCGGCCGCCGGTGAACATGCCCAGCCCGGCCGGGACGAGCACGAGCAGCGCGGTGAACGCCGCGCCGCCGGACAGCGCCGGCCACAGCTCACTGGTGCCGGTCTGGTCGACGAACGCCGCGCGGCCGATCACCGACAGAATCCCGGAAACCGGTCCGGCGATGAGGGCGGCGATCACCCAGGTGCGGCCGAGATCCTCGCGCACCAGCCCCCGCGGCCGGGCGCGGCCCGCTGGTCTGTCGGCCGCTTTCACCGCGCAGCGCCACCCGTCGATCGCGCTCCACAACGCGGCGGCGCCGACGAGCAGCGCGATCACGATGATCTTGGGTGTGGTCAGGCCGGTAGGGTCGTAGACCGCCGCTTTCGCCAGTGCCGTGCCGGCGATCGCGTGGAGTATCGCCATGCCGAGACCTCGAGTGAGCCAGGGCCGCATCGCGCCACTCTAACCCCAGCCGTCCCCCGAGCCCCTAAGCTGGCCTGGTGCCCGATATCCAGATGGCCCGGCGGGAGCGGCTGCGTGCCCAGCTCCGGGAAACCGGGGCGGACGCCTTGCTCGTGACCGATCTGCTCAACATCCGCTACCTGACCGGCTTCACCGGTTCGAACGCGGCCCTGCTGCTGCACGCCGAGGACGAGCGCCGCACGGTGTTCTGCACCGATGGCCGCTACACGACCCAGTCCGCCGACCAGGTGCCCGACCTGGAGCGCGTGCTCGACCGGGCCAGCGCGACCGCGCTGCTCGTCCGCGCCGGTGAGCGGGCGGCCGACTACCGCCGCCTCGGCTTCGAAAGCCACCACGTCAGCGTCGAGGACTACGAAGCCTTCGCCGCCACGGCCGAGGGGATCGAACTCCGGCGCGCGCCGGGCCTGGTCGAGGCACTGCGCGTGATCAAGGACGAGACCGAGGTGGAGGCCCTGCGGATGGCGTGCGCCGCCGCCGACCGCGCGCTGGCCGACCTGCTGGAGCACGGCGGGATCCGGCCCGGCCGCACCGAGCGGGAGGTGGCCCGGGAGCTGGAGGGCCGCATGCTCGACCACGGGTCGTCCGGCCCGTCCTACGAGTCGATCATCGCGGCCGGAGCGAACTCCGCGATCCCGCACCACCGGCCCACGGACAAGGTCCTGGCCGCCGGCGAGTTCGTGAAGATGGACTTCGGGGCCACCGTGGACGGCTACCACTCCGACATGACCCGCACGATCGTGCTCGGCGAGCCGGCCGGTTGGCAGCGCGAGGTGTACGAGCTGGTGTACCGCGCGCAGGCCGCGGGACGGGCGGCCGTGCTGCCCGGCCGCGAAACCGTCGATGTCGACAAGGCGGCCCGGCAGGTGATCGACGAGGCCGGCCACGGCGAGGAATTCCCCCATGGCCTCGGGCACGGGGTGGGGCTGGAGATCCATGAGGCACCCCGGCTCGCGAAGAACGGCGCCGGTACACTTTCGGTCGGTATGACGGTCACCGTGGAGCCCGGGGTCTACCTCGCCGGCCGCGGTGGCGTCCGCATCGAGGACACGCTGGTCGTGCGGGACTCCGCGCCCGAACTCCTCACCCTGAGCAGCAAGGAACTCGTGGTCGTCTGACGGCCGCGAACCACAACTACTGGAGAACTGGACAACCCGTGGCCACCACCAACGACCTGAAGAACGGCCTGGTGCTCAACCTCGACGGCCAGCTGTGGTCCGTCGTCAACTTCCAGCACGTCAAGCCGGGCAAGGGCGGCGCCTTCGTGCGCACCACTCTCAAGCACGTGCTGTCCGGGAAGGTGGTGGACAAGACCTTCAACGCCGGCACCAAGGTGGAAACCGCGACGGTCGACCGCCGCACGATGACCTACCTCTACAACGACGGCACCGACTACGTGTTCATGGACCAGGAGACCTTCGACCAGATCACGGTCCCCGGCGGCGTCGTCGGCGACGCCGCGAACTACCTGCTGGAGAACAGCGAGGTGCAGGTCGCCACCCACGAGAGCGAGCCGCTCTACGTCGAGCTGCCCACCTCGGTCGAACTGGTCATCCAGCACACCGACCCGGGCCTGCAGGGCGACCGGTCCACCGGGGGCACCAAGCCGGCGACCCTGGAGACCGGCGCGGAGATCCAGGTGCCGCTGTTCGTGACCACGGGTGAGAAGGTCAAGGTCGACACCCGTGACGGCCGTTACCTGGGCAGGGTATCGAGTTGAGTTCCGAGGGAAACGCCGATCACCGCGACGTGCCGGCTCCCGGCGGGGAGCCGGCCGCGTCGCTCACCTCCCGCGGTTCCCGGAAAGGCGGAGAGCGTTCTCCCCGGCGCGGCGGCTCGGTGGGCCGTCGCGCCCTGCGCAGGCGTGCCGTCGAGTTCCTCTACGAGGCCGCGCAGCGCTCGCTTGATCCGGTGACCCTGCTGGCGGGCCGGGTCGGCTCGACCGAGGTCGACCCGATCGGCGACTACACGATCGACCTCGTCGAAGGGGTCACCGCGCACCGGGAGCGGATCGACGAGCTGCTCTCGGAGCACTCGCAGGGCTGGACGCTGGACCGCATGCCGCCGGTCGACCTGGCCGTGCTGCGGGTGGGTGTCTACGAACTGCTGTGGGCGACGGACGTGCCCGATCCGGTCGCCATCGACGAGGCGGTCGGCCTGGCCCGTGAGCTGTCCACGGACGACTCGCCCCGGTTCGTCAACGGCGTGCTGGGGCGGATCGGCACCATCGCCGATCGCCTGCGCGCCGTGCTCTGACCATCGCGGTAACCGTCGCTTCCGCGGGTGAGGACCGCGGGCCGACGGCAGCGCGGGGAACGATCTTCATTCACCGGTGACGGGCGCGTTCGCCCCGCCGGGCCGGGAAGCGGCCTGGGGACCAGGTGCCGGTTCCGGTCGCCGCGTGCGCGCTTGCACAACGTTCTGGCGACTCCGCGCTCTACCGGGCCCGGTGCCTTCGCCGTTTTTCGCAGTGTCTCCACCGGCGCGCGCTCGGCACCCGCGCGCGCCGGGTCCTCCCGAGCGGACACACACGCCGGTCACGCTCGCGGGCCACGGGGCGTCGCGAGTCCGTGCCGGCGGGCCGGCCGGCTCCGGTCAGTCTTCCTTCGCGGGGCGTGCTTCGGGCGGCAGCACACCCCAGTCGATCAACTGCTCGGTCAGTTCGCCGGGCGTCATGTCGTAGATGATCGCGAGCGAGCGCAGGTCCTCGGTGCGGATGGAGAGCACCTTGCCGTTGTAGTCACCGCGCTGGCTCTGGATCGTCGCCGCGTAGCGGGCCAGCGGCCCGACCTTCTCGGCGGGCAGCTGCTGCAGACGCTCCAGGTTGATCACGATCTTGGTGGCCGGCTCGGCACCCGAGGGAACCCTGCCCTCGGGCAGCAGTTCGACCACGGGTACACCGTAGAAATCTGCCAGTTCGGCGAGCTTCTGGACGGTCACCGCCCGGTCGCCCCGCTCGTACGAACCGACCACGACGGCCTTCCAGCGTCCGCCTGACTTCTGCTCGACCCCGTGCAGGGACAGTCCCTGCTGCTGGCGGATACCGCGGAGTTTG